>NZ_MUNH01000012.1:0-43322 GCF_002154615.1 Streptomyces recifensis | reverse complement strand
GGTCGGCTACCCCGCCGACGGCAGCGAGCGCCGGTTGCGCGCCTCCTTGTTCCGGGCGGCCAGCAGCTCGTCGGCGGGGTAGCCGACCTCCTCCAGGGTCAGCCCGTGCGGCCGCACCACGTGCACCGCGGAGTCCCGCACCCCGGCCGCCAGCACCTTGCCCGGCCACTCGGGCCCCCGGTGCCCGTCACCGGTGAACAGCAGGGCGCCGATCAGCGAGCGCACCATGTTGTGGCAGAAGGCGTCCGCGCGCACGGTGGCCGTGATCACACCGTCCGCGCCGCGCACCAGGCTCAGCTCCTGCAGGGTGCGGATGGTGGTCGCGCCCTCGCGCCTCTTGCAGTACGCCGCGAAGTCGTGCTCGCCCAGCAGGGCGCGGGCCGCCTCGTTCATCACGTCCACGTCCAAGGGCCAGTCGTGCCACAGGACATGGTTCCGCAGCAGCGGGTCGACACCGCCGGGGTTGTCGGTGACGCGGTACGCGTAGCGCCGCCAGACGGCGGAGAACCGGGCGTTGAAGCCGGGCGGGGCCTCGGTCAGGGACCAGACCCGTACGTCCTTGGACAGCCGGCCGGCGAGCCGCTTCAGCAGCTTCTCCCGGTGCTCGGCCCACACCGGCTCCGGCAGGTCGACATGGGCGACCTGGCCCCGCGCGTGCACCCCGGCGTCCGTCCGCCCGGCCACCGTCAGCTCGTACGTCTCCTTCGACCGGGTCACCGTGCGCAGGGCGTCCTCGATCTCGCCCTGTACGGTCCGCCGGCCGCCGGCCTGCTTGGCCCACCCGTGGAAGTCGGTGCCGTCGTAGGACAGGTCGAGGCGGATACGGACATGGCCGGGCTGTGCTTCGTCACTCACGCGGGAATCCTCTCAAGGCGCCGTGCTGGGGGAAAACGTGAAAGCGGGCCCGCCCCCACAGGGACGGACCCGCTCTCTCAGGCGTCAGCCTCAGGCGTCCTTGGACTCCTCGGCGGGAGCCTCGGTGGCCTCGGTCTGCTCGACCTTCGCCTCCTCGGACTCCTTGACCGCGCGCTTGGTGGCGGCCTCGGCCTCACCGGTGGCCTGCTGCGCGACCGT
Source organism: Streptomyces recifensis (assembly GCF_002154615.1). NCBI lineage: Bacteria > Bacillati > Actinomycetota > Actinomycetes > Kitasatosporales > Streptomycetaceae > Streptomyces > Streptomyces recifensis. Next base: position 42,248 of record NZ_MUNH01000012.1, on the reverse strand, counting down.
CAGCGCCTCGACCAGCTCGATGACAGCCATGGGCGCGTTGTCGCCACGGCGGTTACCGATCTTGGTGATGCGGGTGTAACCACCGGGGCGGTTCTCGTAGCGCGGGCCGATCTCGGCGAAGAGCGTGTGGACGACGCTCTTGTCCGTGATCACCTGGAGCACCTGACGGCGGTTGTGAAGGTCGCCCTTCTTCGCCTTGGTGACCAGACGCTCGGCGTACGGGCGCAGACGGCGCGCCTTCGCCTCGGTGGTGGTGATGCGGCCGTGCTCGAAGAGGCTCTTCGCGAGGTTCGCGAGCAGCAGCTTCTCGTGCGCGGCGCTGCCGCCCAGACGGGCACCCTTGGAGGGCTTCGGCATGATGTTTCTCCTAGTGTTCTGCCCCGGCCGTGTCAGGTACCGAGGTCAGTATCCGAGCGAGCGGTTGCTCGTCGGAGATCCGAGCAGGCCCGGAAGGGGCCCGCTCGGAAGGGGCGCGGGGAACTGCGCGACCGGCCACAGCCGGTCCGCGGACGCAGTACGGCCTCCCCGCAAAGCGCTCAGTACTGCTCGGTCTCCACGAAACCCGCGTCCGCGTCGTCGTCCGCGCCGAACGCGTCGGCAGCGGCGGTCGGGTCGAACCCGGGGGGCGAGTCCTTGAGCGCCAGGCCCATGCCCGCGAGCTTGGCCTTGACCTCGTCGATGGACTTCGCACCGAAGTTGCGAATGTCGAGCAGGTCGGCCTCGGAGCGGGCGACGAGCTCACCCACGGAGTGGATGCCCTCACGCTTGAGGCAGTTGTACGACCGAACGGTGAGCTCGAGCTCCTCGATCGGCAGCGCCAGGTCGGCGGCCAGGGCGGCGTCCGTCGGGGACGGACCCATGTCGATGCCCTCGGCGTCGATGTTCAGCTCGCGCGCGAGACCGAACAGCTCGACCAGGGTCTTACCGGCGGAGGCCATGGCGTCACGGGGACGCATCGCCTGCTTGGTCTCGACGTCGACGATCAGCTTGTCGAAGTCGGTGCGCTGCTCGACACGCGTGGCCTCGACCTTGTACGTGACCTTGAGAACCGGCGAGTAGATGGAGTCGACCGGGATACGGCCGATCTCCTGGCCCACCTGCTTGTTCTGCACGGCGGAGACGTAGCCGCGACCGCGCTCGACGGTCAGCTCCATCTCCAGCTTGCCCTTGCCGTTGAGCGTGGCGAGGACGAGGTCGGGGTTGTGCACCTCGACACCGGCCGGGGGCGCGATGTCGGCGGCGGTGACCAGACCCGGACCCTGCTTGCGCAGGTACATCACGACCGGCTCGTCGTGCTCCGAGGAGACGACCAGCTGCTTGATGTTGAGGATCAGGTCGGTGACGTCCTCCTTGACACCCGGCACGGTGGTGAACTCGTGCAGGACGCCGTCGATCCGGATGCTGGTGACAGCGGCACCGGGGATCGAGGAGAGCAGGGTACGGCGGAGGGAGTTGCCGAGGGTGTAACCGAAGCCCGGCTCCAGCGGCTCGATCACGAACCGGGAGCGGAACTCGTCGACGACCTCTTCGGTCAACGAGGGACGCTGAGCGATCAGCATGTGTGAATCCTTCAGTCAGGGGCGCCCGCTATTTGACGCCCGACTTGGTACTGCAAGGGTACGGGCGGCACGGCCCCGTGAGGAGCCGTACCGCCCGGAACCGCTAAACCAGCAGCGGAGCGCTGTGCGTCAGACGCGGCGGCGCTTCGGCGGGCGGCAGCCGTTGTGCGGGGTCGGGGTGACGTCCTGGATGGAGCCGACCTCGAGGCCCGTGGCCTGCAGGGAGCGGATCGCGGTCTCACGACCGGAACCCGGACCCTTGACGAACACGTCGACCTTGCGCATGCCGTGCTCCTGGGCGCGGCGGGCAGCCGACTCGGCGGCCATCTGCGCGGCGAACGGCGTCGACTTCCGGGAACCCTTGAAGCCGACGTGGCCGGCGGAGGCCCAGGAGATCACGTTGCCGGACGGGTCCGTGATCGAGACGATCGTGTTGTTGAACGTGCTCTTGATGTGCGCGTGGCCGTGAGCGACGTTCTTCTTTTCCTTGCGGCGCACCTTCTTGGCAGCGCCCTGACGTCCCTTGGGGGGCATCTACAAACTCCTACGGGGAGGTGGTCGGTCCTACAGCGAAGACCGCTGATGAAGCGTTGTCCGCTGAGGACTACTTCTTGCCCGGCTTCTTCTTGCCGGCGATGGCGCGACGCGGGCCCTTGCGGGTGCGGGCGTTGGTGCTGGTGCGCTGACCGCGGACGGGCAGGCCGCGACGGTGACGGAGACCCTGGTAGCAACCGATCTCGACCTTGCGGCGGATGTCGGCCTGGATCTCGCGACGGAGGTCACCCTCGGTCTTGATGTTGCTGTCCACGTACTCGCGGATCGCGACGAGCTGCTCTTCGCTCAGGTCGCGGACGCGGGTGTTCGGGTCGACGCCGGTCGCAGCCAGCGTCTCCTGGGAGAGGGTCCGGCCGATGCCGAACACGTAGGTGAGGGCGACCTCCACGCGCTTTTCGCGCGGGATGTCAACACCGGAAACGCGTGCCATTCAATGGCTCCTGGTGATTCTTCGGAGGTCTTCCACAGAACCGGCTCCCGGCCGCCGTATGAGGTACGAACCGGGTCCTCGGCCTCCGACCGAGGGTGTCGAGCTGGTTGGCTCGGGCTCTGCGTATGAACAATTCAGCTTGCGTCGCGCGAAACTCTGCGATGAGTGCAGAGGGTTCGGCCGTGCGTCAGCCCTGGCGCTGCTTGTGGCGCGGGTTGTCGCAGATGACCATGACCCGGCCGTGACGGCGGATCACCCTGCACTTGTCGCAGATCTTCTTGACGCTCGGCTTGACCTTCATGGGGTGAGGTTCTCCGGGTCAGTGCCATCACCCCGGCGCGAGCCGGGATGCGGGCAAGATCTACTTGTACCGGTAGACGATCCGGCCACGCGTCAGGTCGTACGGAGACAGCTCCACCACGACCCGGTCGTCAGGGAGGATGCGGATGTAGTGCATACGCATCTTGCCGCTGATGTGTGCCAGGACCTGGTGGCCGTTCTGGAGCTCGACCTTGAACATGGCGTTCGGCAGAGACTCGACGACAGTGCCCTCGATCTCGATGGCACCTTGCTTCTTGGCCACGCTTCGCCCTTCGAATCGACTACCTTGATCGACTCCCACACCTTTCCCTTGCGGGCGCATGCGGACATGCGGGTGCACGAGAGCCGACGAGTCAGTCTACGTCAGGCCACCCGGAAAAACGAATCGAAGAATTCTGCCCCATACCACTGATCGTTATGCGAGCGGATCAGGAGCGGCCGTGACGCCGTACTCCGCGAGCTTCGCCTTGCCGCCGTCCGGGGCGGTCAGGACCAGGGGACCCTGCTCGGTGAGCGCCACCGAGTGTTCCCAGTGGGAGGACCAGGTGCCGTCGGTGGTGATGACCGTCCAGTCGACCCATTCTCGACGCCCCTCTCGCGGGTTTCGGCGCCGAGGCGCCTCACAAGCTTCGAGCGGCGGCGCCGGCCTCCGACCGGCGGTCGCGGCGCGGGGCCTCCCCTCAGGCGAGCGGATCAGGAGCGGCCGTGACGCCGTACTCCGCGAGCTTCGCCTTGCCGCCGTCCGGGGCGGTCAGGACCAGAGGGCCCTGCTCGGTGAGCGCCACCGAGTGTTCCCAGTGGGAGGACCAGGTGCCGTCGGTGGTGATGACCGTCCAGTCGTCCTCGAGGACCTTCGTGCGGGGGGTGCCGAGGGAGACCATGGGCTCGATGGCGAGGCAGAAGCCGGGGACCAGCTTGGGGCCCTTGCCGCGGCGCCGCTCGACGTAGTTCAGCAGGTGCGGGTCCATGTGCATCTCGGTGCCGATGCCGTGGCCGCCGTAGTCCTCGACGATGCCGTACTTGCCGCCGCCCGGCTTCGGCTGCCGGCGGATGTAGGTCTCGATCGCGCGGGAGATGTCGACCAGCCGGTTGCCCGGCTTCATCGCGGCGATCCCCGCCCACATCGATTCCTCGGTCACCCGCGACAGCTCGACCAGCTCCGGCGCGTGCCCCGAGCCGACGAAGGCGGTGTAGGCCGCGTCACCGTGCCAGCCGTCCACGATGGCGCCGCAGTCGATGGAGATGATGTCGCCGTCGTTCAGGACGACGTTCTCGGAGGGGATGCCGTGCACCACCACGTCGTTGACCGAGGTGCAGATGGTCGCGGGGAACCCGCCGTACCCGAGGAAGTTCGACTTCGCGCCGTGCTCGTCCAGCACCTTGCGCGCCACGTCGTCCAGGTCCTTGGTGGACGCGCCGGGCACCGCAGCCTCGCGGGTGGCCGCGTGGATCGCGGCGACGACCAGGCCCGCCGCCCGCATCTTCGCGATCTGCTCGGGGGTCTTGATCTGCACCATGGGGGGCCTGCGCTCTCCGTCACTCGTCACCGACTGGGTTACCTGCACAACACTACGGCCGCGGCGCCCAGGGCGGGCACCGCGGCCGGAAGGACCGGGGGGGTCTTACTCGCTGCCGGCCTTCTCGCGCTTGAGAGCCTCCAGCGCCCGCTTGGTGATCTCGTCCACCGGGCCCAGGGCGGAGATCGTCACGACGAGCCCCTGCGCCTTGTAGTAGTCGATGATCGGCTCGGTCTGCGAGTGGTAGACCTCGAGCCGCTTGCGGACGGTGTCCTCGGAGTCGTCGTCGCGCTGGTACAGCTCGCCGTCGCAGACGTCGCAGACGCCTTCCTTCTTCGGCCCGCTGTACGTCACGTGGAAGACGTGCGAGGAGTCGTTGCGGCAGATGCGCCGGCCGGCGATCCGCTTGACGACCTCTTCCTCCGGGACCTCCAGGTCCAGGACGGCGTCCAGCTTGATGCCCTCGCTCTGCAGCAGCTCGTCCAGCGCCTGGGCCTGGGAGACATTGCGCGGGAAGCCGTCGAGCAGGAAGCCGTTCCTGGCGTCCGGCTGCTCCATGCGGTCCTTGGCCATGGCGATGGTGACCTCGTCCGGGACGAGGTTGCCCGCGTCCATGTAGGACTTGGCCAGCTTGCCCAGCTCCGTCTGCCGAGAGATGTTGGCGCGGAACAGGTCGCCCGTGGAGATGTGCGGTACGCCCAGCTTCTCGGCGAGACGGACGGCTTGCGTTCCCTTACCGGCACCCGGCGGCCCGACGAGGACGATACGCATCAGCGGAGGAACCCTTCGTAATTGCGCTGCTGGAGCTGGCTCTCGATCTGCTTCACCGTCTCGAGTCCGACACCCACGATGATCAGGATGCTGGTCCCGCCGAAGGGGAAGTTCTGACTTGCTCCGAAGCCAACCAACGCCATCGTCGGTACGAGAGCGATCAGACCCAGATACAGCGAGCCCGGCCAGGTGATCCGGTTGAGCACGTAACTCAGGTACTCAGCGGTCGGCCGGCCTGCCCGGATACCCGGAATGAAGCCACCATACTTCTTCATGTTGTCGGCGACTTCCTCGGGGTTGAAGGAGATCGCCACGTAGAAGAACGCGAAGAACACGATGAGAAGGAAGTACAGCGAGATGTAGATCGGGTGGTCGCCCTTGGTCAGGTTCGCCGTGATCCAGCGCTTCCAGCCCGAGTCGCCGCCGGCGAACTGCGCGATCAGCGCCGGGATGTAGAGCAGCGACGAGGCGAAGATGACCGGGATCACACCGGCCTGGTTGACCTTCAGCGGGATGTACGTCGACGTACCCCCGTAGGACCGGCGGCCGATCATGCGCTTCGCGTACTGCACCGGGATGCGGCGCTGGGCCTGCTCCACGAAGACCACGAGCGCGACCATGACCAGGCCGACCAGGATGACGGTGCCGAACTCGATCCAGCCGCCGGCCAGCGTGCCCTGCTTCTTGATGGCCCACAGCGCGGACGGGAAGGTCGCGGCGATCGAGATGAACATCAGGATCGACATGCCGTTGCCGATGCCGCGGTCGGTGATCAGCTCACCGAGCCACATCACCAGCGCCGTACCGGCGGTCATGCAGATCACCATGGTGATCGTGGTGAAGATCGCCTGGTCCGGGACGATGTTCCCGGCGACCGTGCAGCCGCTGAACAGCGCGCCGCTGCGGGCGGTGGCCACCAGGCCGGTGCCCTGCAGGATGGCGAGCGCCACGGTCAGGTAGCGGGTGTACTGCGTGATCTTCGCGGTGCCGGACTGACCCTCCTTCTTGAGGGCCTCCAGACGCGGGATCACCACGGTGAGGAGCTGAAGGATGATGCTCGCCGTGATGTACGGCATGATGCCGAGGGCGAAGATCGTGATCTGGAGCAGCGCTCCACCACTGAACATGTTGACCAGACCGAACAGGCCCTGGTTGCCGGAGGCCTCGGTCACGCAGGTCTGGACGGCCTTGTAATTGACGCCGGGGATCGGGATGTGGGTACCGACCCGATAGACCACGATGATGGCCAGCGTGAAGAGCAGCTTCTTGCGCAGGTCGGGCGTCCTGAACGCCCGGGCGAACGCGGTGAGCACGGTGCCTCCTGCGACCCCCGCGCAAGTGCGTCAAGGGTGACGGTCTAGAGGTTCGACGAATAAGTGGAAGAGAACAGCGCACCCACCTTACCGGCGACACCGCCCCCCTAGGAACGACCGACCGGGGATACCCCAGTGTGGGGTATCCCCGGTCGGGATCGTCTGTGTCATCGAGTGACCTTGAGGGACCCTTGAGGGCCTCAGACCAGCTCGGTGACCGTACCGCCGGCAGCGGTGATCTTCTCCTTGGCGGAACCGGAGACGGCGTCGACCGTCACCTGCAGCGCCACGGAGATCTCGCCCTGGCCCAGGACCTTGACGAGGCTGTTCTTGCGAACGGCACCCTTGGCCACCAGACCCTCGACGGTGACCTCGCCACCCTCGGGGTAGAGCGCGGCCAGCTTCTCGAGGTTCACGACCTGGAACTCGGTCTTGAACGGGTTCTTGAAGCCCTTCAGCTTCGGAAGACGCATGTGGAGGGGCATCTGGCCACCCTCGAAGCGCTCCGGAACCTGGTAACGGGCCTTCGTGCCCTTGGTACCACGACCGGCCGTCTTACCCTTCGACGCCTCACCACGACCGACACGGGTCTTCGCGGTCTTGGCGCCGGGGGCCGGACGGAGGTTGTGGATCTTGAGCGGGTTCTGCTCCGCCATGATCAGTCGACCTCCTCGACCGTCACGAGGTGGCGGACGGTGTGCACCATGCCGCGGAACTCGGGGCGGTCCTCCTTGACGACCTGCGTGTTGATCCCCTTGAGACCAAGGGAACGCAGGGTGTCACGGTGGTTCTGCTTGCTGCCGATGTAGGACTTGACCTGCGTGATCTTGAGCTGTGCCATTACGCACCAGCCCCGGCACGCGCACGCAGCAGAGCCGCGGGGGCGACGTCCTCGAGCGGCAGACCGCGGCGGGCCGCGACCTCCTCGGGACGCTGCAGGCCCTTGAGGGCCGCCACGGTGGCGTGCACGATGTTGATCGCGTTGTCGGAGCCCAGGGACTTCGACAGGATGTCGTGGATACCGGCGCACTCGAGCACGGCACGCACCGGACCACCGGCGATAACACCGGTACCCGGGGACGCGGGCTTGAGCAGCACGACGCCGGCAGCCTTCTCACCCTGGATGGGGTGCGGGATGGTGCCCTGGATACGGGGGACCTTGAAGAAGTGCTTCTTGGCCTCCTCAACACCCTTGGCGATGGCGGCCGGCACCTCCTTGGCCTTGCCGTAACCGACACCCACGGTGCCGTCACCGTCGCCCACCACGACCAGCGCGGTGAAGCTGAAGCGACGACCACCCTTCACAACCTTGGCGACACGGTTGATCGCGACAACGCGCTCAACGTAAGCGGTCTTCTCGGCGGCGGCTGCGCCGCCGTCACGGCCCTTCCGGTCCCGCCGCTCGCCGCCACCGGCACCGCCACCGCGGCGCTGGGGTCCAGCCATTGGAATTACCTCTCTCTGTTTCCGCTAGCTACGGAACCGGCTCAGAACTTCAGGCCGGCTTCGCGGGCGGCGTCCGCCAGGGCGGCGATGCGCCCGGCGTACTGATTGCCACCACGGTCGAACACGACAGCCTCGACGCCGGCGGCCTTGGCACGCTCGGCGACCAGGGCGCCGACCTGCTTGGCCTGCGCCGACTTGTCGCCCTCGCCGCTCCGGACCGACGCGTCCAGCGTGGACGCGGAGGCCAGGGTGTGGCCCTTGAGGTCGTCGATCACCTGCGCCACGATGTGACGGTTGGAACGGGTCACGACCAGACGCGGACGCTCCGCCGTACCGGAGATGTTCTTGCGAATCCGGATGTGGCGGCGCTTGATCGCGGCGCGCTTGTAGGCGTCGCCCTTGAGGATCTTCTGTCCGTATGCCATGGCTTACTTACCCGCCTTTCCGACCTTGCGGCGGATGACTTCGCCCTCGTACTTGACACCCTTGGCCTTGTACGGGTCGGGCTTGCGCAGCTTGCGGATGTTGGCCGCAACCTCGCCGACCTTCTGCTTGTCGATGCCCTCGACCTGGAAGCGGGTCGGGCTCTCCACCTTGAAGGTGATGCCCTCGGGCGCCTCGACGACGATCGGGTGGCTGTAGCCGAGCGCGAACTCGAGGTTCGAGCCCTTGGCCGTGACGCGGTAACCGACACCGCTGATCTCGAGCTTCTTCACGTAACCCTGGGTCACGCCGGTGATCATGTTCGCCACCAGCGTGCGGGACAGGCCGTGCAGGGCCTTGTTCTGACGCTCGTCGTTGGGACGGGTCACCGCGAGGGTGCCGTCCTCATCCCTGACGATGTCGATCGGCGCGACGACGGTGTGGGTCAGCGAGCCCTTGGGGCCCTTGACCGCGACCGTACGGCCGTCGATGGTGACGTCCACGCCGGCGGGAACCGTGATGGGGAGCTTGCCAATACGCGACATAGCTGTTTCCTCCGTTCCCTTCCGTTACCAGACGTAGGCGAGGACTTCCCCACCCACGCCCTTCTTGCCGGCCTGCTTGTCGGTGAGGAGACCGTGCGACGTGGAGATGATCGCCACGCCCAGGCCGCCGAGCACCTTCGGCAGGTTGGTGGACTTCGCGTAAACCCGGAGACCGGGCTTGGAGATGCGCTTGATCCCCGCGATGGAGCGCTCACGGTTGGGGCCGAACTTCAGCTCCAGGACGAGGTTCTTGCCGACCTCGGCGTCCTCGACCTTCCAGCCCGTGATGAAGCCCTCCTGCTGGAGGATCTCTGCGATGTGAGACTTGATCTTCGAGGACGGCATCGTCACGGAGTCGTGGTATGCCGAGTTCGCGTTCCGCAGACGCGTAAGCATGTCTGCGATCGGATCAGTCATGGTCATGAATTGGCCTTCGGCCTCTCTCGCCGGGGTTTCCTGGTGCGCCATCCCTCTCCCCGATCCGGGACGGGACGGGTGCGGCGCGGTGGACCTACGGCGTAGTAAGTCGTACGGGCGCGACAGACGCCCGACCCCGCAAGCCTACGGCATGTGGGGGCGGGCCTCTGTCGACCCAGTTGCTTACCGAGAGCTTCAGGAATCCCTGTTTAAGGGGATTACCAGGAGCTCTTGGTCACGCCCGGCAGCTCGCCACGGTGAGCCATCTCACGAAGGCACACGCGGCAGAGGCCGAACTTGCGGTACACGGAGTGCGGACGGCCGCAGCGCTGGCAGCGCGTGTAGCCACGCACACCGAACTTGGGCTTGCGAGCAGCCTTAGCGATAAGAGCCTTCTTCGCCATCTCGCTCACGCCTCCTTGAACGGGAAGCCGAGGTGACGAAGGAGCGCGCGGCCCTCAGCGTCGTTGGTCGCCGTGGTGACCACGGTGATGTCCATACCCCGGACGCGGTCGATCTTGTCCTGGTCGATCTCGTGGAACATGACCTGCTCCGTGAGACCGAAGGTGTAGTTGCCACGGCCGTCGAACTGCTTGGGGGACAGGCCGCGGAAGTCGCGGATGCGCGGAAGCGCCAGCGACAGGGTGCGGTCCAGGAACTCCCACATGCGGTCGCCACGGAGCGTGACGTGGGCACCGATCGGCTGACCCTCGCGCAGCTTGAACTGCGCGATGGACTTGCGGGCCTTGGTGACGGCCGGCTTCTGACCGGTGATCGTGGTGAGGTCGCGGATGGCGCCCTCGATCAGCTTGGAGTCGCGGGCGGCGTCGCCCACACCCATGTTGACCACGATCTTGACGAGGCCGGGGATCTGCATGACGTTCTCGTACTTGAACTCGTCACGCAGCTTGCCCGCGATCTCCTCGCGGTACTTCGTCTTCAGACGCGGAGTGGTGGTGGTAGCCATCAGATGTCCTCACCCGTCCGCTTGGCAACGCGGATCTTGTTGCCTTCGTCGTCGAAGCGGTAGCCGACACGCGTGACGACCTTGTTGCCATCCTTCTCAACGACCAGCTGGACGTTGGAGACGTGGATGGGCGCCTCGGTCGTGACGATGCCGCCCGCCTGCGAACCGCTGGCGGTGGGGCCGGCCTTGGTGTGCTTCTTGACCCGGTTGACACCCTCGACCAGGACACGCTCGTCGCGCGGGTAAGCGGCAATGACCTTGCCCTGCTTGCCCTTGTCCTTACCGGTGATGACCTGGACCAGGTCGCCCTTCTTGATCTTCATGCTTACAGCACCTCCGGCGCGAGCGAGATGATCTTCATGAACTTCTTCTCGCGCAGCTCACGGCCGACGGGGCCGAAGATACGGGTGCCGCGAGGGTCGCCGTCGTTCTTGAGAATGACAGCGGCGTTCTCGTCGAAGCGGATGTACGAGCCGTCCGGACGGCGGCGCTCCTTGACGGTGCGAACGATGACCGCCTTGATGACGTCACCCTTCTTCACGTTGCCGCCGGGGATCGCGTCCTTGACGGTGGCGACGATGACGTCACCGATGCCCGCGTAGCGGCGACCGGAGCCACCGAGCACACGGATGCAAAGGATCTCCTTCGCACCAGTGTTGTCGGCGACACGCAGCCGCGACTCCTGCTGGATCACGTCTATCTCCTGTTTGTCTGCCGGTTCCCGGCCGGGGGCCCGTTCTCAAGGGAACGGGAACCCCGGCCGAGCCTGGCGGAACTGTCCTGCGGGATTTTCCCCGCAGGAATTACTTGGCCTTCTCGAGGATCTCGACGATGCGCCAGCGCTTCGTCGAGGACAGCGGCCGGGTCTCCGCGAGGAGGACACGGTCGCCGACGCCGGCGGCGTTCTGCTCGTCGTGGGCCTTGAGCTTGTTCGTACGGCGGATGACCTTGCCGTACAGCGCGTGCTTCACGCGGTCCTCGACGGCGACGACGACGGTCTTGTCCATCTTGTCGCTGACGACGAGACCCTCACGGGTCTTGCGGAAGCCGCGGGCCTCTGCGTTCTCAGTCACGTTCTTCTCGCTCATGCGTTCTCCACCGTCTCGATGCCCAGCTCACGCTCGCGCATCAGGGTGTAGATCCGCGCGATGTCCTTGCGGACCGCCTTCAGACGGCCGTGGTTCTCGAGCTGGCCAGTCGCCGCCTGGAAGCGGAGATTGAACAGCTCTTCCTTGGCCTCGCGGAGCTTCGCAAGAAGCTCCTCGTTGCCCAGCTCGCGCAGCTCGGACGCCTTGGTACCGGCCGACATCACGCTTCACCTGCCTCGCGCTTGACGATCCGGCACTTCATCGGCAGCTTGTGGGCCGCACGAGTGAGGGCCTCACGCGCAATCTTCTCGTTGGGGTACGACAGCTCGAACATGACGCGTCCGGGCTTGACGTTGGCGATCCACCACTCCGGGGAACCCTTACCGGAACCCATGCGGGTCTCGGCAGGCTTCTTGGTGAGGGGACGGTCCGGGTAGATGTTGATCCAGACCTTGCCGCCACGCTTGATGTGGCGGGTCATGGCGATACGAGCCGCTTCGATCTGACGGTTCGTCACATACGCCGGGGTCAGCGCCTGGATGCCGTACTCGCCGAACGCGACCTGCGTGCCACCCTTGGCCATACCACTGCGCTTCGGGTGGTGCTGCTTGCGGTGCTTGACCCTACGGGGGATCAGCATGACGGTCAGGCCTCCGTTCCGGTGCTCTCAGCCGGAGCGGCGGCAGCGGGAGCCTCGGCCTTGGGGGCCTCGGCGCCGGCAGCCTGCTGCGGCTTGCGACCGCGCCCGCCACGCTCGCCGCCACGGCCACCACGGGCCGGGCGGTCGGCGCCGCCACGGGCCGGGCGGTTACCCGCACGGGCCGCAGCGTTCTCGGCGCGGACCTCGGCGATGTTCTTGACGTCGCCCTTGTAGATCCAGACCTTCACGCCGATGCGTCCGAAGGTCGTCTTGGCCTCGAAGAAGCCGTAGTCCACGTTCGCGCGGAGCGTGTGCAGGGGCACACGGCCCTCGCGGTAGAACTCCGAGCGGGACATCTCGGCGCCACCGAGGCGGCCACCGCACTGGATCTTGATGCCCTTGGCGCCGGCCTTCATCGCCGACTGCATGCTCTTACGCATGGCACGGCGGAAGGAGACACGCGAGGAAAGCTGCTCGGCGACGGCCTGGGCCACGAGCTGGGCATCCGTCTCGGGGTTCTTGACCTCGAGGATGTTCAGCTGGACCTGCTTGCCCGTCAGCTTCTCGAGCTGACCGCGGATCTTGTCGGCCTCCGCACCACGGCGGCCGATGACGATGCCCGGACGCGCGGTGTGGATGTCCACGCGGACACGGTCACGGGTGCGCTCGATCTCCACCTTGGAGATGCCCGCGCGCTCCATGCCCTGCGTCAGCATGCGACGGATGGCCACGTCTTCCTTGACGTAGTCCTTGTACAGCTTGTCGGCGTACCAACGCGACTTGAAGTCGGTCGTGACACCGAGCCGGAACCCGTGCGGGTTTACCTTCTGGCCCATTACCGGGTTCCTTCCTTGCTGCTGACGACCACGGTGATGTGGCTGGTCCGCTTGCGGATCCGGTAGGCACGGCCCTGGGCGCGCGGCCGGAACCGCTTCAGGGTCGGGCCCTCGTCGACGTAGGCCTCGGAAATGAAGAGGCTGTCGGCGTCGGTGTGGTCGTAGTTGTGCGCGGCGTTGGCAATGGCGCTGTCGAGCACCTTGCCGACCGGCACGGAGGCTGCCTGCGGAGCGAATCGCAGAACAGCCTGAGCCTCCGTGGCATCCATGCCACGGATAAGGTCCACCACGCGGCGGGCCTTCATGGGCGTAACGCGGATGTACCGCGCCTGGGCCCTGGCTTCCATGGTTGTCCCTCTCAGTTACTTACGTGTCTGAATGCGATCCGCTACTAGCGGCGCTTCGACTTCCGGTCGTCCTTGACGTGGCCGCGGAAGGTGCGGGTCGGCGAGAACTCGCCGAGCTTGTGGCCGACCATCGACTCGGTGACGAACACCGGGATGTGGGTCTTGCCGTTGTGCACCGCGATCGTGTGGCCCAGCATCGCCGGGACGATCATCGAGCGACGGGACCAGGTCTTGATGACGTTCTTGGTGCCGGCTTCGTTCTGGACGTCCACCTTCTTGATCAGGTGGTCGTCGACGAAGGGCCCCTTCTTCAAGCTACGAGGCATCTCAACCCGTCCTTAGCGCTTCTTGTTCGTCTTGCGGCGGCGGACGATGTACTTGTTCGACGCCTTCTTGGGCGAACGAGTACGGCCTTCCTTCTTGCCCCACGGGGACACAGGGTGGCGACCACCGGAGGTCCGGCCCTCACCACCACCGTGCGGGTGGTCGACCGGGTTCATGACCACACCACGGACGGTCGGGCGAACGCCCAGCCACCGCTTACGGCCGGCCTTACCCCAGTTGATGTTGCTCTGCTCGGCGTTGCCGACCTCACCGACGGTGGCGCGGCAGCGCACGTCGACGAGACGGATCTCGCCGGACGGCATGCGGAGGTGGGCCATGGAGCCCTCCTTCGCAAGGAGCTGCACGGACGCACCGGCGGAGCGGGCGAACTTGGCACCGCCACCGGGACGGAGCTCGATCGCGTGGATCGTGGTACCGACCGGGATGTTGCGGAGCGCCAGGTTGTTGCCCGGCTTGATGTCGGCGCCCGGACCGTTCTCGACGCGGTCGCCCTGCTGCAGGTTGCGCGGGGCGAGGATGTAGCGCTTCTCGCCGTCCGCGTAGTGCAGCAGCGCGATGCGCGCGGTGCGGTTGGGGTCGTACTCGATGTGCGCGACCTTCGCCGGCACGCCGTCCTTGTCGTGACGACGGAAGTCGATCACTCGGAAGGCGCGCTTGTGTCCGCCACCCTGGTGGCGAACGGTCACACGACCGGCGTTGTTACGGCCGCCCTTGCTGTGCAGGGGGCGGACCAGCGACTTCTCCGGCGTGGACCGCGTGACCTCGACGAAGTCGGCGACGCTGGCGCCACGACGGCCCGGCGTAGTCGGCTTGTACTTGCGGATTCCCATTTCTCAGTCCTCGTCCGATATCGGACGATCCAGACCGCCGTCAGGCGGTCGGACCGCCGAAGATGTCGATACGGTCGCCCTCGGCGAGGGTCACGATCGCGCGCTTGCTGCCGGCACGCTGACCGAAACCGGTCTTCGTGCGCTTGCGCTTGCCCTGGCGGTTGATCGTGTTGACCCCGGTGACCTTGACGTCGAAGACCGCCTGGACGGCCTGCTTGATCTGGGTCTTGTTGGCGTTGGGGGCGACGATGAACGTGTACTTGCCCTCGTCGAGGAGCGCGTAGCTCTTCTCCGAGACGACCGGCTTGAGCAGCACGTCACGGGGGTCCGTGAAGGACTTGCTCAGCGGGGTCTCGACGGTGTTCTTGCCCTCGGTGGCGTGACGCTTCGCCTTGGCGACGCGCGCGGCCTTGGCGGCCTTGGCGGCCTTCGAGGCGATGCTCGGGTGGCGCGTAGCCATCAGGCTTCGCTCCCTTCGGTGTCATTGGCCTTCGGGCCGGACACGAAGGACTCGAAAGCGGCCTGGGTGAAGACCACGTCGTCCGAGACGAGAACGTCGTACGTGTTCAGCTGGCCCGGCTCCAGGATGTGGACCTGGGGCAGGTTGCGCGCGGAAAGCAGCGCGGCCTCGTCGGAGCGCTCGATGACCAGGAGCACGTTCTTGCGCTCGCTGACCTTGCCGAGGAAGCTCTTCGCGGCCTTGGTGGAGGGGGTGTCGCCCTCGACCACGCCGGTGATGACGTGGATACGAGCGTTGCGGGCCCGGTCGGTGAGGGCGTGGCGCAGGGCCGCGGCCTTCATCTTCTTCGGGGTCCGCTGCGAGTAGTCACGCGGCGTGGGGCCGTGGACGACGCCACCGCCGGCGAACTGCGGCGCACGGGTCGAACCCTGGCGCGCGCGGCCGGTGCCCTTCTGACGGTAGGGCTTCCTACCGCCACCGCGGACCTCGCCACGACGCTTGACCTTGTGCGTGCCCTGACGGGCGGCGGCAAGCTGCGCGACGACGACCTGGTGAAGCAGCGGAACGCTGATCTTCTCGACGTCGAAGATCTCGGCCGGGAGCTCTACGGTCCCGGCGTTGTCGCCGGAGGGCGACAGAATGTCAATGGTGCTCATAGTCCTCAGGCCCCCTTGGCCGCGGTGCGGACCAGGACGAGGCCGCCGTTCGGACCAGGAACCGCGCCCTTGATGAGGAGCAGGCCCTTCTCCGCGTCAACGGCGTGAACGGTCAGGTTCTGGGTGGTGACCCGCTCGTTGCCCATGCGACCCGCCATGCGCATGCCCTTGAAGACACGACCGGGGGTGGCACAGCCACCGATGGAACCGGGCATGCGGTGCACACGGTGGGCACCGTGGGACGCCTTGCCACCCTTGAAGTTGTGGCGCTTCATGACACCGGCGAAGCCCTTGCCCTTGCTCTTCGCGGTGACGTCGACCTTGACGCCCGACTCGAAGACCTCGGCAGTGATCTCCTGGCCCAGCGTGTAGTCGCTGGCGTCGGAGGTGCGGAGCTCCACCAGGTGGCGGCGCGGGGTGACGTCGGCCTTGGCGAAGTGGCCCTTGAGGGGCTTGTTCACCTTGCGCGGGTCGATCTCGCCGAAGGCGATCTGGACCGACTCGTAGCCGTCGACGTCGTTCGTACGGACCTGGGTGACGACGTTGGGGCCGGCCTTGACGACGGTGACCGGAACAACACGGTTGTTCTCGTCCCACACCTGCGTCATGCCGAGCTTCTCGCCCAGGATGCCCTTGATCTGCTTAGCCATTCTCAGATCACCGACCCTTAGAGCTTGATCTCGATGTCGACACCGGCCGGGAGGTCGAGTCGCATCAGGGAGTCAACGGTCTTGGGCGTCGGGTCGAGGATGTCGATCAGGCGCTTGTGCGTGCGCATCTCGAAGTGCTCGCGCGAGTCCTTGTACTTGTGCGGCGACTTGATGACGCAGTACACGTTCTTCTCAGTGGGCAGCGGCACCGGGCCCGCGACCGACGCACCAGTGCGGGTCACCGTCTCGACGATCTTCTTCGCCGAGGAGTCGATGACCTCGTGGTCGTAGGCCTTGAGCCGGATGCGGATCTTCTGTCCCGCCATGGCTACTCAGTAGTCCTGTCTTCTCTCACGCTCTGGAACCCGGCAGTTTCACACTGCCTTCTCTCCGACCCACGCGGTCGGGCGTGTCGCACTGCCGCTGACGCAAATGCCCATCACTGGGACATCCCTCCAGGGAATGCACACGGCCCTGCCGGAACCGCGGACCGGGGGCGGAAGGCCCACCGGGCGCCTGGTCGGTATTGCGCCCACGCTTCCCGGAAGATTCCCGTACGTCCAACCCCAGGGGGTTGACGAGTACTGTGGGACTCGCTTCCGGTCCTCCCGGCGGGAGGCGCGCAGCATCAACACTCGACCGAGCAACTCGGACAGTCTGCCATATGGCCTACCCCCCTGGCCAATCGAGCCGAGTAGATTACCCCGATAGTGACGCAGGTCAAACTCCCCGCGCCCTCGGTCTCCCCCTCAACTCCCGCCGGACGAAGGCGAACCGGCCGCAAAGCAGGACGAACCGACGGAAACAGCGGCCGGGTGGACCGGCGTCGTCCACGGCCGTCCGCTCACGGGCAGTTGAAGTCGCCCCCCCGGGGTCCCGGCCCACTCCCCCATCGCAACGCCCCGCAGGGCGCCTGGGCGTGGCTGTACGCCCCGCTGACGGAACAGCAGAGAGGCCCGCGCGACCGAAGTCGTGCGGGCCTCTCCGGGTCAGTCAACGACCCTCAAGCAAGGAGTACTTACTTGACGATCTTGGTGACCTGGCCGGCGCCCACCGTGCGGCCACCCTCGCGGATGGCGAACTTCAGGCCCTCTTCCATGGCGACGGGCTGGATGAGCGAAACGGTCATCTCAGTGTTGTCGCCCGGCATGACCATCTCGGTGCCCTCGGGGAGGGTCACGACGCCGGTCACGTCCGTGGTGCGGAAGTAGAACTGCGGGCGGTAGTTGTTGAAGAACGGCGTGTGGCGGCCACCCTCGTCCTTGGACAGGATGTAGGCCTGGGCCTCGAACTCGGTGTGCGGGGTGACCGAACCGGGCTTGATGATGACCTGGCCGCGCTCGACGTCCTCGCGCTTGATGCCGCGGAGCAGCAGACCGACGTTCTCACCGGCCTGGCCCTCGTCGAGCAGCTTGCGGAACATCTCGATGCCGGTGACCGTGGTGGTGGTCTTCTCCGGCTTGATGCCCACGATGTCGACGGTCTCGTTGACCTTGAGGACACCACGCTCGATACGACCGGTGACGACGGTGCCACGACCGGTGATCGTGAAGACGTCCTCGATCGGCATCAGGAACGGCTTGTCGACGTCACGCTCGGGCTGCGGGATGTTCTCGTCCACGGCCTTCATGAGCTCGAGGACGGTGTTGCCCCACTCCTTGTCGCCCTCGAGCGCCTTGAGCGCCGAGACCTTGACGACCGGCAGGTCGTCGCCCGGGAACTCGTACTCGGAGAGGAGCTCACGGACCTCGAGCTCGACGAGCTCCAGGATCTCCTCGTCGTCCACCATGTCGGCCTTGTTGAGGGCGACGACGATGTACGGAACGCCGACCTGGCGGGCCAGGAGCACGTGCTCCTTGGTCTGCGGCATCGGGCCGTCGGTGGCGGCGACCACGAGGATCGCGCCGTCCATCTGCGCGGCACCGGTGATCATGTTCTTGATGTAGTCCGCGTGACCGGGGCAGTCGACGTGGGCGTAGTGACGCGTCTCGGTCTGGTACTCGACGTGCGCGATCGAGATGGTGATACCGCGCTGGCGCTCCTCAGGAGCCTTGTCGATCTGGTCGAAGGCCGAGGCCTCGTTCAGGTCCGGGTACGCGTCGTGCAGCACCTTGGTAATGGCGGCCGTGAGGGTCGTCTTACCGTGGTCGATGTGACCGATGGTGCCGATGTTGACGTGCGGCTTAGTCCGCTCGAACTTCGCCTTCGCCACTGGGTCCTCCTGTGGAGTGGTTCTGGTACGCCTTACTCATCGGCGCCAGGTGATCTTTGCTGGGATGCCGCCCGCCGGGATCTTTCCGAGTGGTCCGACCCCGGCGGTCGGTGTCAAGCCTAAAGCGTGTAAACGGGGTGCGTTACTCGCCCTTGGCCTTCGCGATGATCTCCTCGGCGACGTTCCGGGGAACCTCGGCGTAGGAGTCGAACTGCATCGAGTAGCTTGCGCGACCCGAGGTCTTGCTGCGGAGGTCTCCGACGTAGCCGAACATCTCCGAGAGGGGCACGAGGCCCTTCACGACGCGGGCACCGGCCCGCTCCTCCATGGCCTGGATCTGGCCACGGCGGGAGTTGATGTCGCCGATGACCTCACCCATGTAGTCCTCGGGCGTGGTGACCTCGACGGCCATCATCGGCTCGAGGAGCACGGGCGAAGCCTTGCGCGCGGCCTCCTTGAAGGCCTGCGAACCGGCGATCTTGAAGGCGAGCTCGGAGGAGTCGACCTCGTGGTAGCCACCGTCGAGAAGAATGACGCGGACGCCCGTCATCTCGTAGCCGGCCAGGATGCCGAACTGCATGGCCTCCTGCGCACCGGCGTCCACCGAAGGGATGTACTCCTTCGGGATGCGGCCACCGGTGACCTTGTTCACGAACTCGTACGACGCGTCGCCGCCCTCGATGGGCTCGATCGCGATCTGCACCTTCGCGAACTGACCGGTACCACCGGTCTGCTTCTTGTGGGTGTAGTCGTGACGCTCGACGCCCTTGCGGATCGTCTCGCGGTACGCGACCTGCGGCTTGCCGACGTTGGCCTCGACCTTGAACTCACGGCGCATGCGGTCGACCAGCACCTCGAGGTGCAGCTCGCCCATACCGCCGATGATGGTCTGGCCGGTCTCCTCGTCCGAGTGGACCTGGAAGGAGGGGTCCTCCTCCGCGAGACGCTGGATGGCGACACCCAGCTTCTCCTGGTCACCCTTGGACTTGGGCTCGATGGCGACCTGGATCACCGGCGCCGGGAAGTCCATGGACTCCAGGATCACCGGGTTCTTGTCGTCGGACAGCGTCTCACCGGTGGTGGTCTGCTTCAGGCCCATGACGGCGACGATGTCGCCGGCGCCCACCGACTCGATCTCCTCACGCTTGTTCGCGTGCATGCGGTAGATCTTGCCGATGCGCTCCTTCTTGCCCTTGACGGAGTTCAGCACCGAGGTGCCGGACTCCAGGCGGCCCGAGTAGACCCGGACGAAGGTGAGCTTGCCCAGGTGCGGGTCGCTCATGATCTTGAACGCGAGCGCGGACAGCGGCTCGTCCTCGGACGGCTTGCGCTTGACGACGACCTCGGGGTCCTTGACGTCGTGGCCCTCGATGGCCTCGACGTCGAGCGGGGTCGGCAGGTAGCGCACGACCGCGTCGAGCAGGGGCTGGACGCCCTTGTTCTTGAACGCGGTACCGCAGAACACCGGGGTGACCGTGGTGCCCTCGGACTTGCCGGACGCGATGGTGATACGACGGATCGCGGCGTACAGCTGCTCCTCGGTGGGCTCCTCGCCCTCCAGGTACAGCTCCATGATCTCTTCGTCGTTCTCCGCGACGGCCTCGACCAGCTTGGCGCGCCATTCCTCGGCGGCCTCGGTGTGCGTGGCCGGGATGTCGACGGTGTCGTACATCTCGCCCTTGGCCGCCTCGGCGGACCACACGAGCGCCTTCATGCGGACCAGGTCGATGACGCCCTTGAAGTCCGCCTCGGCACCGATCGGGAGCTGCATGACGAGCGGCTGGGCGCCCAGGCGGTCCGAGATCATGTCCACACAGCGGTGGAACTCGGCGCCGGTACGGTCCAGCTTGTTGACGAAGCAGATACGCGGCACGCCGTAACGGTCGGCCTGACGCCACACCGTCTCGGACTGCGGCTCCACACCGGCGACACCGTCGAACACCGTCACGGCGCCGTCGAGCACGCGGAGCGAACGCTCCACCTCGACGGTGAAGTCGACGTGACCCGGGGTGTCGATGATGTTGATGGTGTAGTCACTGCCCTCGAGAGGCCAGTGGCAGGTGGTCGCAGCGGACGTGATCGTGATGCCACGCTCCTGCTCCTGCTCCATCCAGTCCATCGTGGCGGCGCCGTCGTGGACCTCACCGATCTTGTACGACACACCGGTGTAGAACAGGATCCGCTCGGTGGTGGTCGTCTTGCCCGCGTCGATGTGGGCCATGATCCCGATGTTGCGGACCTTGGCCAGGTCAAGTGAAGTGGTAGCCATAAGGCTTCAGTCTTCTCTCGGTCTCGATGTGGGTAGCGACTACCAGCGGTAGTGCGCGAAGGCCTTGTTGGACTCGGCCATCTTGTGCGTGTCCTCGCGCTTCTTGACGGCCGCACCGAGGCCGTTCGAAGCGTCGAGAAGCTCGTTGAGCAGACGCTCGGTCATCGTCTTCTCGCGACGGGCGCGGGAGTAACCGACGAGCCAGCGCAGCGCGAGCGTGTTGGCGCGACCGGGCTTGACCTCGATCGGCACCTGGTACGTCGCACCGCCGACGCGGCGGGACTTGACCTCGAGGGTCGGCTTGATGTTCTCCAGCGCGCGCTTCAGCGTGATGATCGGGTCGTTGCCCGTCTTCTCACGCAGACCCTCCATGGCGCCGTAGACGATGCGCTCGGCGGTGGAACGCTTGCCGTTCAGCAGCACCTTGTTGATGAGGGAGGTCACCAGAGGAGAACCGTAGACCGGGTCGATGATGACCGGGCGCTTCGGGGCGGGGCCCTTACGAGGCATTCTTACTTCTCCTTCTTGGCGCCGTAGCGGCTGCGGGCCTGCTTGCGGTTCTTGACACCCTGGGTGTCGAGCGAGCCGCGGATGATCTTGTAGCGAACACCCGGCAGGTCCTTCACACGGCCGCCGCGCACGAGCACGATGGAGTGCTCCTGCAGGTTGTGTCCCTCACCCGGAATGTAGGCCGTGACCTCGATGCCGCTGGTCAGACGCACACGCGCGACCTTACGCAGGGCCGAGTTCGGCTTCTTCGGGGTGGTCGTGAACACACGCGTGCAGACGCCACGACGCTGGGGCGAACCCTCGAGTGCGGGCGTCTTGTTCTTCTCGACCTTGTCCTGCCGGCCCTTACGGACCAGCTGCTGGATCGTAGGCACTACTTCTCCGGTTTCTGTGTGCCGAATGGTGAAGCTAACCTGGAACGACTCCGACCCACGCGGTCGGGTGTGTCGAACCCGCGGACTCCCGCCGCAAAGGGAAGAGCGCGGATTTCGGTGGCTGCTTACGGCTCGCCGTGCGGTGAGTGGCACACACGGGAGCCAGGGCACACCCCAGGCACAAGGTCTGAGCGTACCTATCGCACGGACTTCGGTCAAAACAAATGCGAGGCGGCCCCCCGTGGCGGACAGGGCATGTCAAGTCCCAACGCCGTCAACGATCTTCGATTTCACGTAGCGCACACACCGCGCCACACCTCTGTCATCGCCCCGCCGTCAGGCCAGCACGTCCACCGCGATCAGCAGCAGCCAGAACAGCGCCCAGCCGCCGACGGACAGCCACCCCAGAACGAGGCCGGTCAGAGCCAGTCCGTCACCGTCCTCACCGGTGCGCCGGATCTCCGCGCGGGCGGTGTGCCCGAGCACCACGGCCGGGATGCCGGTGAGCCCCGCGGTCAGCAGGCACAGCAGCCCGCACACCGCGGACCCGACCGCCCTGCCGTTCTGCGCCGGCCGCGGTGTGGCCAGGAACACCTGCGGTACGGCCGCCACGGGCCCCGGATGCGGCACCGGGCCCTGCGGCAGGTCGGCCACCACCAGGGCCAGCTCCCCCACCGTACGGGCCGCGTGGACCCGGCCGACCCGGCGGTCGAACTCGTCCTTCTCCAGCCGCCCTTCGGCGAACCCGGCGCGCAGCACGTCCACCGCCCGCTCCCGGTCCGCGTGCGAGGCCAGCATGAACGCCGCTCCCCCGACCGGCCCTTGGGGCGGCGCCGGCCAGTACGCGGGCGGCTGCGGCTGGAACTGACCGGGCCAGGCACCTGGGTGGGGCGCCGCGGGCCAGTTCCGCGGGCGCGGCGGCTGCCACGACGGTTGCGACGACGGATGCGACACGGAGCACCTCCCCAACCCCCGACCGGGGTCTTCCATCATGCGCCCAAATGTCCGCCGGACGGGGGGAAAACGCCGAAGGGCGGCATCCCCGGTGGGGATGCCGCCCTTCAGTTCAAGCGCCTTGCGGCTGCTCGCCTACTGGTTGTACGGACCGTAGTCGTAGTCCTCCAGCGGAACGGCCTGGCCGGAGCCCGCGCCGAACGGCGAGTAGTCGATGTCGTCGTAGCCGACGGCCGAGTACATCGCGGCCTTGGCCTCCTCGGTCGGCTCGACCCGGATGTTGCGGTAGCGGGACAGACCCGTACCGGCCGGGATGAGCTTACCGATGATGACGTTCTCCTTGAGGCCGATCAGGGAGTCGGACTTGGCGTTGATCGCCGCGTCCGTCAGGACCCTGGTCGTCTCCTGGAAGGAGGCCGCGGACAGCCACGACTCGGTCGCCAGCGACGCCTTGGTGATACCCATGAGCTGCGGGCGGCCGGAGGCCGGGTGTCCGTTCTCCTGGACCACACGACGGTTCTCGGTCTCGAACTTCGAGCGCTCGACCAGCTCGCCGGGCAGCAGCTCGGCGTCGCCGGACTCGATGATCGTCACACGGCGGAGCATCTGCCGGATGATGATCTCGATGTGCTTGTCGTGGATCGACACACCCTGCGAGTTGTAGACCTTCTGGACCTCGCCGACCAGGTGGACCTGGACGGCACGCTGACCCAGGATGCGCAGCACGTCGTGCGGGTTGGTGGCACCCACGGTGAGCTGCTGGCCCACCTCGACGTGCTCGCCCTCGCGGACCAGGACCTTGGCACGCTTGGAGATCGGGAACGCCGTCTCGTCGCTGCCGTCGTCCGGGGTGACCACGATCTTCTTGGTCTTCTCGGTCTCCTCGATCCGCACGCGGCCGGAGGCCTCGGAGATCGGGGCGACACCCTTCGGGGTACGGGCCTCGAAGAGCTCGACCACACGGGGCAGACCCTGGGTGATGTCGTCACCGGCCACACCACCGGTGTGGAAGGTACGCATCGTCAGCTGGGTACCGGGCTCACCGATGGACTGGGCGGCGATGATGCCGACCGCCTCACCGATGTCGACCAGCTTGCCGGTGGCCAGCGAACGGCCGTAGCACATCGCGCAGGTGCCGACGGCGGACTCGCAGGTCAGGACCGAGCGGGTCTTGACCTCCTCGACGCCGTGCTTGACCAGCTCGTCGATGAGCACGTCGCCCAGGTCGGTGCCGGCCGGGGCCAGCACCTTGCCGTCGACGACGATGTCCTCGGCGAGGCAGCGCGCGTACACGGACGTCTCGACGTTGTCCGCCTTGCGCAGCACACCGTCGGCGCCGCGCTCGGCGATCGACAGCTTGAGGCCGCGCTCGGTGCCGCAGTCCTCCTCGCGGATGATGACGTCCTGCGAGACGTCCACCAGACGACGGGTGAGGTAACCCGAGTCGGCGGTACGCAGGGCGGTGTCCGCCAGGCCCTTACGGGCACCGTGCGTGGAGATGAAGTACTCCAGCACGGACAGGCCCTCACGGAAGGACGCCTTGATCGGACGCGGGATGGTCTCGTTCTTGGCGTTCGACACCAGACCACGCATACCGGCGATCTGCCGCATCTGCATCATGTTTCCTCGGGCACCCGAGTCAACCATCATGAAGATGGGGTTCGTCTTGGGGAAGTTCGCGTTCATCGCCTCGGCGACCTCGTTGGTCGCCTTGGTCCAGATCGCGATGAGCTCCTGCGTGCGCTCTTCCTTGGTGATCAGACCGCGCTCGTACTGCTTCTGGACCTTCTCGTCCTGCGCCTCGTAGCCCTTGACGATCTCCTTTTTCGCCTCGGGAACGACGACGTCGGAGATGGCCACGGTGACACCGGAACGGGTCGCCCAGTAGAAGCCCGCCGCCTTCAGGTTGTCGAGCGTCGCCGCCACGATGACCTTGGGGTAGCGCTCGGCCAGGTCGTTGACGATCTCGGAGAGCTGCTTCTTGCCCACCGAGTAGTCGACGAACGGGTAGTCCTCGGGCAGCAGCTCGTTGAAGAGCGCGCGGCCCAGCGTGGTGCGCAGGCGGAACGAGTCCCCCTGCTGCCACTCGGGCTCGCCCTCCTCGCGCGCCGGCGGCGTCCAGCCACGCGGCGGGATGGTGCCCACCGGGAAGCGGATGTCGATCGGCGACTGCAGGGCCAGCTCGCCGGCGTCGAACGCCATGGTCGCCTCGGCCGTGGAGCCGAACGCGCGGCCCTCGCCCTTGGTGTCACGGAGTTCGCCGTCGGTGGTGAGGAAGAACAGACCGAGGACCATGTCCTGGGTCGGCATCGTCACCGGACGGCCGTCGGCGGGCTTGAGGATGTTGTTCGAGGACAGCATCAGGATGCGGGCCTCGGCCTGCGCCTCCGCGGAGAGCGGCAGGTGCACGGCCATCTGGTCACCGTCGAAGTCCGCGTTGAACGCGGTGCAGACGAGCGGGTGGATCTGGATGGCCTTGCCCTCGACCAGCTGCGGCTCGAAGGCCTGGATGCCGAGGCGGTGCAGGGTGGGAGCACGGTTCAGCAGAACCGGGTGCTCGGCGATGACCTCTTCGAGGACGTCGTACACGACCGTGCGGCCGCGCTCCACCATGCGCTTGGCGCTCTTGATGTTCTGCGCGTGGTTCAGGTCGACCAGGCGCTTCATCACGAACGGCTTGAAGAGCTCCAGCGCCATCGCCTTGGGCAGACCGCACTGGTGCAGCTTGAGCTGCGGGCCGACGACGATGACGGAACGCGCCGAGTAGTCGACTCGCTTGCCGAGCAGGTTCTGACGGAAACGACCCTGCTTGCCCTTGAGCATGTCGCTCAGGGACTTCAGCGGGCGGTTGCCGGGACCGGTGACCGGGCGACCACGACGACCGTTGTCGAAGAGGGCGTCCACGGCCTCCTGGAGCATGCGCTTCTCGTTGTTCACGATGATCTCGGGCGCACCGAGGTCGAGAAGCCGCTTCAGGCGGTTGTTGCGGTTGATGACACGGCGGTACAGGTCGTTCAGGTCGGAGGTCGCGAAGCGGCCACCGTCCAGCTGCACCATCGGACGCAGGTCCGGCGGGATGACCGGGACGCAGTCCAGGACCATGCCCTTGGGGCTGTTGGAGGTCTGCAGGAACGCGGAGACGACCTTGAGGCGCTTGAGCGCACGGGTCTTCTTCTGGCCCTTGCCGGTACGGATGATCTCGCGGAGGCGCTCGGCCTCCTCCTCCAGGTCGAAGGACTCCAGGCGCTTCTGCAGCGCCGCGGCACCCATCGAACCGTCGAAGTACGTGCCGAAGCGGTCACGCAGCTCGCGGTAGAGCAGCTCGTCGCCCTCGAGGTCCTGGACCTTGAGGTTCTTGAAGCGGTTCCACACCTCGTCGAGGCGGTCGATCTCGCGCTGCGCGCGGTCACGGAGCTGCTTCATCTCGCGCTCGGCGCCCTCGCGCACCTTGCGGCGCACGTCCGCCTTGGCGCCCTCGGCCTCCAGCTCGGCCAGGTCGGTCTCGAGCTTCTTGGCGCGGGCCTCCAGGTCGGAGTCGCGGCGGTTCTCGATCTGCTGACGCTCGACGGAGACGTGGGCCTCCAGCGACGGCAGGTCGCGCTGACGGCGCTCCTCGTCGACGTACGTGATCATGTACGCGGCGAAGTAGATGACCTTCTCGAGGTCCTTCGGGGCGAGGTCGAGCAGGTAGCCCAGCCGCGACGGAACGCCCTTGAAGTACCAGATGTGGGTGACGGGAGCGGCGAGCTCGATGTGGCCCATCCGCTCACGGCGCACCTTGGCGCGCGTGACCTCGACGCCACAGCGCTCACAGATGATGCCCTTGAAGCGGACACGCTTGTACTTGCCGCAGTAGCACTCCCAGTCCCGGGTAGGACCGAAGATCTTCTCGCAGAAGAGTCCGTCCTTCTCGGGCTTGAGGGTGCGGTAGTTGATGGTCTCGGGCTTCTTGACCTCGCCGTGGCTCCACTGGCGGATGTCGTCCGCGGTGGCCAGGCCGATCCGGAGCTCGTCGAAGAAGTTGACGTCGAGCACTATGCGTCAATCCCTCTCAGTGTCGTAAGTCTGTGGTCTGAAACGGGGGCCTGGGGGTCGGCGGGGTCCTCGGAGAGAGGACCCCGCCGGACTCCCGTCAGACCTCTTCGACGCTGCTCGGCTCGCGCCGGGACAGGTCGATGCCGAGCTCCTCCGCAGCGCGGAAGACGTCCTCGTCGGTGTCACGCATCTCGATGGACATGCCGTCGCTGGACAGCACCTCCACGTTGAGGCAGAGCGACTGCATCTCCTTGATGAGCACCTTGAAGGACTCGGGGATGCCGGGCTCGGGGATGTTCTCGCCCTTGACGATGGCCTCGTAGACCTTCACGCGGCCGGTCACGTCGTCGGACTTGATGGTCAGCAGCTCCTGGAGGGCGTAGGCGGCGCCGTAAGCCTCCAGCGCCCACACCTCCATCTCACCGAAGCGCTGGCCACCGAACTGGGCCTTACCACCCAGCGGCTGCTGGGTGATCATCGAGTACGGACCGGTCGAGCGGGCGTGCAGCTTGTCGTCGACCAGGTGGTGCAGCTTGAGGATGTACATGTACCCGATGGAGATCGGGTCCGGGAACGGCTCACCGGAGCGGCCGTCGAACAGCCTCGCCTTGCCGGTCGGCTGCACCATCCGCTCGCCGTCGCGGTTCGGGATGGTGTGCTGCAGCAGACCCGCCAGCTCGTCCTCGCGCGCGCCGTCGAACACCGGGGTGGCGACGTTGGTGCCGGGGTCGACCTGGTCGGCGCCGATGACCTGCAGGCGCTGCGCCCAGTCCTCGCCGAGCCCGGAGACGTCCCAGCCGCGGCTGGCGAGCCAGCCGAGGTGGATCTCCAGGACCTGTCCCGGGTTCATTCGGGACGGGACACCCAGCGGGTTGAGGATGATGTCGACC
Source organism: Streptomyces recifensis (assembly GCF_002154615.1). Taxonomy (NCBI): domain Bacteria; kingdom Bacillati; phylum Actinomycetota; class Actinomycetes; order Kitasatosporales; family Streptomycetaceae; genus Streptomyces; species Streptomyces recifensis. Next base: position 14,888 of record NZ_MUNH01000012.1, on the reverse strand, counting down.
GGGGTGCCGTCCTCCAGGAACGGCATGTCCTCGATCGGCAGGATCTTGGAGATGACACCCTTGTTGCCGTGGCGGCCGGCGAGCTTGTCACCGTCGGTGATCTTGCGCTTCTGCGCGACGTAGACGCGGACCAGCTGGTTCACGCCCGGCGGCAGCTCGTCGCCCTCTTCGCGGTCGAAGACGCGGACACCGATGATCTTGCCGGTCTCGCCGTGCGGCACCTTCAGGGAGGTGTCGCGGACCTCACGGGCCTTCTCACCGAAGATCGCGCGGAGCAGACGCTCCTCCGGCGTCAGCTCGGTCTCACCCTTGGGCGTGACCTTGCCGACGAGGATGTCGCCCGCGGTGACCTCGGCGCCGATGCGGATGATGCCGCGCTCGTCGAGGTCGGCCAGGACCTCCTCGGAGACGTTCGGGATGTCCCGGGTGATCTCCTCGGGGCCGAGCTTGGTGTCACGGGCGTCGACCTCGTGCTCCTCGATGTGGATCGAGGAGAGGACGTCGTCCTGCACGAGGCGCTGCGACAGGATGATCGCGTCCTCGTAGTTGTGACCCTCCCACGGCATGAACGCCACGAGCAGGTTCTTGCCGAGGGCCATCTCACCGTTCTCGGTGGCCGGACCGTCGGCGAGGACCTGGCCCTCGATGATCCGGTCGCCCTCGTTGACGATGACCTTCTGGTTGACCGACGTGCCCTGGTTGGAGCGCGAGAACTTGTGCAGGCGGTACGTGATGTACGTGCCGTCGTCGTTGGCGGTGGTGACGTAGTCCGCGGAGACCTCCTGGACCACACCCGCCTTCTCGGCCTTGACCACGTCGCCGGCGTCGACGGCGGAGCGGTACTCCATGCCGGTGCCGACGAGCGGGGCCTCGCTCTTGATGAGCGGCACGGCCTGGCGCATCATGTTCGCGCCCATGAGGGCACGGTTGGCGTCGTCGTGCTCGAGGAACGGGATCATCGCGGTGGCGACGGACACCATCTGGCGCGGCGACACGTCCATGTAGTCGACCTCGTCACCGGGGACGTAGTCGACCTCTCCGCCACGACGGCGGACCAGGACGCGGGCCTCCTCGAACCGCATGTCGTCACTGAGCGTGGCGTTGGCCTGCGCGATGACGAAGCGGTCCTCCTCGTCGGCGGTCAGGTAGTCCACCTCGTCGGTGACCTGGCCGTCGACGACCTTGCGGTACGGGGTCTCGACGAAACCGAACGCGTTGACCCGGCCGTAGGAGGCGAGCGAGCCGATCAGACCGATGTTCGGGCCTTCGGGCGTCTCGATCGGGCACATGCGGCCGTAGTGCGAGGGGTGCACGTCACGGACCTCGAAGCCGGCCCGCTCACGGGAGAGACCACCCGGACCGAGCGCCGACAGACGGCGCTTGTGGGTGAGACCCGACAGCGGGTTGTTCTGGTCCATGAACTGCGACAGCTGGCTGGTGCCGAAGAACTCCTTGATGGAGGCGACGACCGGCCGGATGTTGATCAGGGTCTGCGGCGTGATCGCCTCGACGTCCTGGGTGGTCATGCGCTCGCGCACGACCCGCTCCATACGGGCGAGACCCGTACGGACCTGGTTCTGGATCAGCTCACCGACGCTGCGCAGGCGACGGTTGCCGAAGTGGTCGATGTCGTCGGTCTCGACGACGATCGACTGACCGCTGTCGCCGACCGTCTCGGTCTCACCGGCGTGCAGCTTGACCAGGTACTTGATCGTCGAGATGACGTCCTCGGTGGTGAGCACACCCGCGCTGAGCGGGGCGTCGGCGCCGAGCTTCTTGTTCACCTTGTAGCGGCCGACCTTGGCGAGGTCGTAGCGCTTGGGGTTGAAGTAGAGGTTCTCGAGCAGCGTCTGCGCGGCCTCACGCGTGGGGGGCTCGCCCGGACGCAGCTTGCGGTAGATGTCGAGCAGCGCGTCGTCCTGGCCCTGGGTGTGGTCCTTCTCCAGGGTGGCGCGCATGGACTCGTACTCGCCGAACTCCTCGAGGATCTGCTCGGTCGTCCAGCCGAGCGCCTTGAGCAGAACGGTGACCGACTGCTTGCGCTTGCGGTCGATGCGGACACCGACCATGTCGCGCTTGTCGATCTCCATCTCCAGCCAGGCACCCCGGGACGGGATGATCTTGGCGGAGAAGATGTCCTTGTCGGACGTCTTGTCGATGGAGGAGTCGAAGTAGACACCCGGCGAGCGGACGAGCTGCGACACCACGACACGCTCGGTGCCGTTGATGACGAAGGTGCCCTTGTTCGTCATGAGCGGGAAGTCGCCCATGAAGACGGTCTGGGACTTGATCTCGCCGGTCTCGTTGTTGGTGAACTCGGCGGTGACGAAGAGCGGCGCGGCGTACGTGAAGTCGCGGTCCTTGCACTCGTCGATGGAGTTCTTCGGCGGCTCGAAGCGGTGGTCGCGGAACGTCAGCGACATCGACCCGGAGAAGTCCTCGATCGGGGAGATCTCCTCGAAGATCTCCTCCAGACCGGACTTGGTGGGAACGTCCTGACCGTTCTCGAGAGCCTTCTCGACGCGAGCCTTCCAGGCGTCGTTGCCGAGCAGCCAGTCGAAGCTCTCGGTCTGGAGCGCAAGAAGGTTCGGAACCTCGAGGGGCTCCTTGATCTTTGCAAAGGAGATGCGCAGCGGGGCAGTGCTGGCGCCGTTGTTCGTATTCGCGGTCGAGGCAGTGCGCGAGGCGGCCAAGAGGGGGTCCTTCCGAGGGCTCGGACTCACTACGCGCGTACCGGTCCCTCTCTCAGGCTCACGACGGGAAACCCCAGGTCAGGGAAGTTCGGCGTCGGTGCTCGAGTGAGGGCAGACCCCTGGTGACGGGCAGGGGACAGCTAACAGGCAGCGCAAAGGGTCAGTGTAGCCACTTGGCACACTGATGTCCAGTCCCGGTTTCGGAGACCCTCGTTTTTCTCAACGCCCTCGTCTTCGACGCCCTCGGCCCGTTGCCCTCGACGCAGGATGATCCTGCCCTCTTCGCCGTCGATCCATGCCTCGGATTCGGATCGTTGTGACGACGCGTCCTGAGAATTGCGCGCTGCGTGCGGTTCGTCAAGGCCCCCCAGCCGGAACGGGGCCTTCCGGAGACACAACGAAGATCACCATACCCCCCGCCACGACGAGTGCAAGGCAACCGTGGTCCCCCCGCGGATACGCCGAAGAGCGACCACCCGGATGGATGATCGCTCTTCGGTGCGTTCGCGTTACAGCCTCTTCAGGCCGCGCTCACGCGGGTGAGGTTCGCTGAACCCCGTGAGGTGTTACTTGACCTCGACGGAGGCGCCGGCGCCCTTGAGGGACTCGGCAGCCTTCTCCGCGGCCTCCTTGGAGACCTTCTCGAGGACCGGCTTCGGGGCGCCGTCGACGAGGTCCTTGGCCTCCTTCAGACCCAGGGAGGTCAGCTCGCGCACGACCTTGATGACCTGGATCTTCTTGTCGCCGGCGCCGGTGAGGACGACGTCGAACTCGTCCTGCTCCTCGGCAGCCTCGGCCGGGGCGCCGGGGGCGGCCGGGCCGGCAACGGCGACCGCGGCGGCGGCGGTGACGTCGAACTTCTCCTCGAAGGCCTTCACGAACTCGGAGAGCTCGATGAGGGTCATCTCCTCGAACTGGGCAAGCAGCTCGTCCTGGGTGAGCTTCGCCATGATGGCGGTCCTTCCACTCGATCGGCGGGTGCCGTATGTACTGGATGTGGCGGGCGTACGTCGGCCCGCTGCGACCCCGGCCGCCTCATGCGGCAAGGGTCAGAAAGCGAGCCGAATTACTCGGCACCGCCCTGCTCGGCCTGCTTGGCACGGAGCGCGTCCACGGTGCGGACGAGCTTCGAGGGCAGCGCCTGGAAGAGCTGAGCAGCCTGGGACTGCTTGCCCTTGAAGGCACCGGCCAGCTTGCTGAGCAGAACCTCGCGGGACTCGAGGTCCGCAAGCTTCTTGATCTCGTCGGCGGACAGCGCCTTGCCGTCAAGGACACCGCCCTTGATGACGAGATTCGGGTTGTCCTTGGCGAAGTCACGGAGACCCTTCGCCGACTCCACCGGGTCACCGGTGACGAAGGCGACAGCCGTCGGACCGTTGAACAGGTCGTCCAGCGTGGTGATCCCGGCCTCGTTGGCCGCAATCTTGGTCAGCGTGTTCTTCACCACGGCGTACTTGGCGTTCTCACCGAGCGACCGGCGCAGGGTCTTGACCTGCGCCACGGTGAGACCGCGGTACTCGGTAAGCACGGCAGCGGTGGAGTTGCGGAACGCTTCCGTCAACTCGGACACTGCGGCAGCCTTGTCGGGCCTCGCCATAGAGCCTCGGCCTCCTTCCGGGTGATTCTGACCGCGCGGACCCGAAGGAGGAGACTGGGAAAAACGAAACGCCCCGGCGCAGGCGCTCGGGGCGGACTCGACCGGGCGCCTACGCGTGAGCGCGTCTGCTCCGGGAGTTCTTCCACTGACACCTGCGCGGGTCGCCCACTTTGCAGTAGGTCCTTCGGCCACCACACCCTCAGGTGAGCGTGCGGCAACGACCAGCGGTCTTTGGCTTCTCGAGGAGAGTACGTGACTCGGGCACCGACGGGCAAATCCGGTGCTCAGCGGCTATCCGCGGCTCCCTTGGAGCCAGCCAGCTCCGTGAAGTCACGGGTGTCGGAGGCCGGGGGCGCCTCGGCGGCGATACGGACCCCGTAGTCACGGTAGTAGGCGGTGCTGACCAGGCTGCCCTGGGCGGTGTCGGCCCGCTCCACCTTCTTCACCAGCAGGTTCCGGTGGTCGATCCACAGGTCGACGGACTCCGTGCGCACCCCGGCCTGGTCGAGCTGCCGCTTCAGCCCGGCCAGCTCGCGCGCGCTGAGCCCGCTGTCCCGGCCCGCCAGGTCGGCCACCCGGACCCGGCCCCGGTAGTGCGTGGCCCGGGCGCCCCGGACCCGCTCGGTGCCCACCCGGCGCACGTCCCCGGAGGCCAGCAGCATCTTCACCGACTGGTTGGGGGTGGTGTTGCGCATCTGGTCCTTCAGATACATCCCGAAGCCGTCGCCTCCGCGCGCCAGGTCGGCGTACCCGTACTTGATCCAGTGCCTGCCGCCGGCCCGCTTGGCGAAGGCGTCGCTCATGCGCGCGTAGTAGGCGTCCGGGAGGTAGCGGGCCCGGAGGGACGGGGTGCCTGCCTTGCGCATCGCGGCCGCCAGGGTGCCGCCGGTGTAGCGGATGGTGAGGTGGCCGGTGACCCCGTCGTGCCAGCGCAGGGCGCCGTCCGAGGACAGGGAGACGGCCTTGCCGTAGCTGAGCGTGGAGCGCACCCGGACCGACTCGGCGCGGTCGGTGGAGTGCTCCGCGGAGCGCAGGGCGGCCAGCGAGCGGGCCTGGCCGGCGTCGTGGGCCTCGCCGCACGCGGCCGGGGTCGACAGGGCCAGCGCCATCGCCGCGAACCCCGCCCGGCGGACGTTCGTGCTCCTCATCCGGTCCCCCACCCCTCTACGCGCCTGTCCGCACCGTAACCCAGCGGTGCTCCCGGCCGGGAGGGGAGGCGGAAAAGGGGAGGACCCCGCACCCGGAGGGGGTGCGGGGTCCTCGACCTGCGTCACGCGTCGCAGACGCGGCTACCGGTGAGCGAAGGCTCAGACGGCGGCCGGGTCCTCCTCGACGAGGAGGTTGCGGGTGCGGTTCTGGTCCACCAGGATGCCGGGGCCCATCGTGGTGCTGATGGCGGCCTTCTTGATGTAGCGACCCTTGGCGGCGGACGGCTTCAGGCGGAGGATCTCCTCCAGCGCCGCGCCGTAGTTCTCCACCAGCTTGTCGTCGTCGAACGACGTCTTGCCGATGATGAAGTGCAGGTTCGAGTGCTTGTCGACGCGGAACTCGATCTTGCCGCCCTTGATCTCGGTCACGGCCTTGGCCACGTCCGGGGTCACGGTGCCGGTCTTCGGGTTCGGCATCAGACCACGCGGGCCGAGGACGCGGCCGAGGCGGCCGACCTTGCCCATGAGGTCCGGGGTGGCGACGACGGCGTCGAAGTCCAGACGGCCCTTCGCCACCTCGTCGATCAGCTCGTCGGCACCGACGATGTCGGCGCCGGCGGCACGCGCGGCCTCGGCACGGTCACCGGTCGCGAAGACCAGGACCCGAGCGGTCTTACCAGTGCCGTGCGGGAGGTTCACGGTGCCACGGACCATCTGGTCGGCCTTGCGCGGGTCGACACCCAGGCGGAAGGCGACCTCGACGGTGCCGTCGAACTTGGTCGTGGAGGTCTCCTTGGCGAGACGGACGGCCTCGAGCGGGGCGTACAGCTTCTCCCGGTCGACCTTGGCGTCCGCAGCGCGGAGAGCCTTGCTGCGCTTGCTCACAACTTGCTCCTGTGTGTTCTGAAAAAGGAGTCGTGGTGTACGGGCCGAGCAGGCCCTACCACGTGCGACCGCCCGTTCGGCAGCCGCGGGGAACTACGAAGGTGGGGCTCAGCCCTCGACCGTGATGCCCATGGAGCGCGCGGTACCGGCGATGATCTTCGCCGCGGCGTCCAGGTCATTGGCGTTGAGGTCGGGCATCTTCGTGGTGGCGATCTCGCGGACCTGCGCGTCGGTGATCTTCGCGACCTTGGTCTTGTGCGGCTCGCCGGAGCCCTTCTCGACACCAGCGGCCTTGAGGATCATCTTCGCGGCCGGCGGGGTCTTGGTCACGAAGGTGAAGGAACGGTCCTCGTAGACCGTGATCTCCACCGGGATGACCCAGCCACGCTGCGACTCGGTCGCGGCGTTGTAGGCCTTGCAGAACTCCATGATGTTGACGCCGTGCTGACCGAGCGCGGGGCCGACCGGCGGGGCCGGGTTCGCCGCACCGGCGTTGATCTGGAGCTTGATGAGCCCCGTGACCTTCTTCTTCTTGGGAGGCATAGCTCTCCGGGTCCTTTCGATTCGGGTCCTGCCCGCGTAAGGGGACCAACCCGGACGCAGGCATACCGCACAACGATAGCGGGTATAGATGTGCGGCTAAAAACCGTGCAGGTCAGACCGGCTACGAGAGCCCGTCTGACCTGCACGGAAGCGTGTGACCAGAAAAACTAGTTCTTCTGGATCTGGTCGAAGCTCAGCTCGACCGGGGTCTCGCGGCCGAAGATCTCGACGAGGCCCTTGACCTTCTTCGAGTCGGCGTTGATCTCGTTGATCGTGGCCTGAAGGGTGGCGAAGGGGCCGTCGGTGACGGTGACCGAGTCGCCGACCTCGAAGTCCAGCACCTGGACCTCGACCTTGCGCTGCGGGGCGGGCTTGCCCTCGGCCTCGGCGGCCTCGCGGGCGGCCTTCTCCTCGGCCTCCGGGGCGAGCATCTTGACGATCTCGTCCAGGGTCAGCGGGTAGGGGTCGTAGGCGTTGCCGACGAAGCCGGTGACGCCGGGGGTGTTGCGGACGACGCCCCAGGACTCGTTCGTCAGGTCCATGCGGACCAGGACGTAACCCGGCAGCTTGTTCTGCTTGATCGTCTTGCGGTCGCCGTTCTTGATCTGGACGACCTCTTCCTGCGGCACCTCGGCCTGGAAGATGTAGTCCTCGACGTTCAGCGAGACGGCGCGCTGCTCCAGGTTCGTCTTCACGCGGTTCTCGTAACCGGCGTAGGTGTGGATGACGTACCACTCGCCGGGCAGCGTGCGCAGCTCCTCGCGGAGCGCGGCGACGGGGTCGACCGGCTCGGCCGGCTCCTCCTCGACGACCTCGACGGCGTCCTCGGTCTCGGCGACATCGCCGGCCTCGTCCGCCTCGTCGGTCTCGACGACGTCCTCTTCGACCTCGGTGACCGCTTCGGCGGGCTCGCCCGCAGCGGCCTCGGCAGCCTCGAACTCGTCCTGCTCGTCCGCGCCCTCGACGATGTCGAGCTCGGCGTCCACCGCCTCGGCGGTTTCTCGGCGAGGCTCGGTGGCGTCGTTCAGGTTCGGGTCAGACACGATGGCTGCTTCTTCCTGGATACATAGGGGTGGAACATGCGAAAAAAGGCGCCGGTACCACGGCGCCCTTCGCTCTTGGCTCAGCCGAAGACGTACTTGGCCGCGTGGTTGAGGCCATAGTCAATCACGGTGACCAAGCCAATCATGATGACGACGAAGACGATCACGACGGTCGTGTACGACGTCAGCTGATTGCGGGTCGGCCAGACGACCTTGCGGAGTTCCGCGATGATCTGGCGGTAGAAGGTGGCAAGACGCTTCAGCGGGCCCTTCTTGGCACGCTTGCCGCCCTTGCGGGGCTTCTTGGCATCCGACAGCTCGTCCTGGGCATCAGGCGTGTCGATGGAGCCCACGGCGTCCGTCATGCGTCCTCACCTGATCCCGGAATCGTGGCCGTGCCGCGCCCGGTGAATTCAGAGCCGCACGGCGGTGCATTGCTGTACGTACATGCGCACACATCCTGGCGGTGTGTGTAGCAGGGCCGGAGGGACTTGAACCCCCAACCGCCGGTTTTGGAGACCGGTGCTCTACCAATTGAGCTACGACCCTTTGGTGTCCCCCAACCTACCGCATCCGCCCGACCGCCCAGTGTGGAGCGGACACGCGGTGGCTGCTGGAGGCCAACGAGGGATGAGTGTACGTGCTCCACGGCCCGGCGTCGAACAGAAAGTGCCCGGCCGGGCGCCCGGAGTGGAAGATCGTCCAGGCCGCGGCCCGGATTCGGACCCTTGTTCCGCCGGCCGCCCGGGGCTGTTCAGTCTGTGAAACCCGTGTGCCCGCTGTGTTTCCGGTCTGGAACGATGGGCCCATGAGCGCTGCAACCCCTCCCACCGAGCGCCGGGTCTCCGCCCGAGTCGGCGCGATCTCCGAGTCCGCCACCCTCGCCGTGGACGCCAAGGCCAAGGCCCTCAAGGCCGCCGGGCGTCCGGTGATCGGCTTCGGCGCCGGTGAACCCGACTTCCCGACCCCGGACTACATCGTCGAGGCGGCCGTAGAGGCCTGCCGGAACCCGAAGTTCCACCGCTACACCCCGGCCGGCGGCCTGCCCGAGCTGAAGGCGGCCATCGCCGCGAAGACCCTGCGGGACTCGGGCTACGAGGTCGACGCCTCGCAGATCCTGGTGACCAACGGCGGCAAGCAGGCCATCTACGAGGCGTTCGCCGCGATCCTCGACCCGGGCGACGAGGTCATCGTCCCGGCCCCGTACTGGACCACCTACCCGGAGTCGATCCGGCTCGCGGGCGGGGTCCCGGTGGAGGTCGTGGCGGACGAGACGACCGGCTACCGCGTCACCGTCGAGCAGCTGGAGGCCGCCCGCACGGAGAAGACGAAGGTCGTCCTCTTCGTCTCGCCGTCCAACCCGACCGGCGCGGTCTACAGCGAGGCCGAGGCGGAGGCCATCGGCCGCTGGGCCGTCGAGCACGGCCTGTGGGTGCTGACCGACGAGATCTACGAGCACCTGGTCTACGGCGACGCCACGTTCACCTCGCTGCCCGCGATCCTGCCCGAGCTGCGGGACAAGTGCATCGTGGTCAACGGTGTCGCCAAGACGTACGCCATGACCGGCTGGCGGGTGGGCTGGGTCATCGGTCCCAAGGACGTGGTCAAGGCCGCGACCAACCTCCAGTCGCACGCCACCTCCAACGTCTCCAACGTGGCGCAGGCCGCCGCGCTGGCCGCCGTCTCCGGCGACCTGAAGGCCGTGGCGGAGATGCGCGAGGCGTTCGACCGGCGCCGCCGGACCATCGTGCGGATGCTGAACGAGATCGACGGCGTGCTGTGCCCGGAGCCCGAGGGTGCCTTCTACGTCTACCCGTCGGTGAAGGACCTCCTGGGCAAGGAGATCCGGGGCAAGCGCCCCGCGACCACGGTCGAGCTGGCCGCGCTGATCCTGGAGGAGGCCGAGGTCGCGGTCGTCCCCGGTGAGGCGTTCGGCACGCCGGGCTACCTGCGGCTGTCGTACGCGCTGGGTGACGAGGACCTGATCGAGGGCGTCAGCCGGATGCAGAAGCTGCTGGCGGAGGCGCGGGACTGAGGTCCTTCTCCAGCGGGGCGCGGCCTGTTCGACTGAGCAGGCCGCGCCCCGCTTCTGTGTGCGAGCAAGACCACTAAAGGGGAACCGGCTACCGGTGTGGCCTCCCGGTGCGGCAGGATCTCTGGATGGAGCGTGTACGTGATCTCTCGGAGCTTCCCAAGGCCCATCTGCATCTGCACTTCACCGGCTCGATGCGCCCCGGCACCGTCCTGGAGCTGGCCGACAAATACGGCGTCCGGCTGCCCGAGACCCTGATCGAGGCCCTCACCAGCGGCGAGCCGCCGAAACTGCGGGCCACCGACGAGCGCGGCTGGTTCCGCTTCCAGCGGCTGTACGACGCGGCGCGCTCGTGCGTGCGTGAGCCCGAGGACATCCAACGACTGGTCCGCGAGGCCGCCGAGGAGGACGTCCGGGACGGTTCGGGCTGGCTGGAGATCCAGGTGGACCCGACCTCGTACGCCCCCCGGCTGGGCGGGCTGATCCCGGCGCTGGAGATCATCCTGGACGCGGTGGACACCGCCTCCCGCGACACCGGGCTCGGGATGCGGGTGCTGGTGGCCGCGAACCGGATGAAGCACCCGCTGGACGCCCGCACCCTGGCCCGTCTCGCGGTGCGGTACGCGGACCGGGGCGTCGTCGGCTTCGGCCTTTCCAACGACGAGCGGCGCGGCATGGCCCGCGACTTCGACCGGGCCTTCCACATCGCCCGCGAGGGCGGCCTGCTGTCGACGCCGCACGGCGGTGAGCTGACCGGCCCGGCGTCGGTGCGCGACTGCCTGGACGACCTGCACGCCACCCGGATCGGGCACGGGGTGCGCGCCGCGGAGGACCCGCGCCTGCTGAAGCGGCTCGCGGACCGGGGCATCACCTGCGAGGTCTGCCCGGCCTCCAACGTGGCCCTCGGTGTCTACGAGAAGCCCGAGGACGTCCCCCTGCGCACTCTGTTCGAGAGCGGCGTCCCGCTGGCCCTCGGCGCCGACGACCCCCTCCTGTTCGGTTCCCGGCTGGCGGCGCAGTACGAGATCGCCCGCCGTCACCACGCCTTCACCGACGCCGAACTCGCCGAGCTGGCCCGGCAGTCGGTGCGCGGCTCGGCGGCGCCCACGGAGACGAAGGAGCGTCTGCTGGCGGGCGTGGACACGTGGCTGTCCGAGCCGGTGAGCGCATGAGGCTGACCGTGTTCGGCGCCACCGGCGGTGTGGGCGGCGAGATCGTCCGGCAGGCCCTGGAGGCGGGGCACGAGGTGACGGCCGTCGTCCGGGACCCCGCCCGGCTCACCGTCACCGGGGAGCGGCTGCACGTGGTCCGGGCCGACCTGTCCGACCCGGAGGCGCTGCGCGGCGCCGTCGCGGGCCGGGACGCGGTCCTGTCGGGGCTGGGGGCGCGGTCCCGCAGGGCCGCGGGGGTGACGGCCCGGCTGACCCGCGCGGTGCTGGCCGCCATGGCGGCGGAGGACGTGCGCCGGCTGGTGATCGTCAGCGCCGCCCCGGTGGGCCCGGCCCCTAAGGACGACGGACCCCTGGACCGCGCGCTGCGGTCCGTGGTGTCGGCGGTCCTCAAGGACGTCTACGCCGATCTGCGCGAGGCGGAGGCCGAGCTGGCCCGCAGCACCGCCGAGTGGACCTCGGTGCGCCCGCCGCGCCTGCTCGACCGGCCCCTGACCGGTCGCTACCGCAAGGTGGTCGGCGGCTTCCCGCGCGGCGGCCGGACCATCGGCCGCGCCGACGTGGCGCACGCGATGCTGGCGGCGCTCGGCGACCCGGCGACGGTCCGGCGGGGCGTCGGGGTGGCGTACTAGCCGGGGCGTACTAGGGTCTTTCGTTTGGATCAGGCCGGATCAGGGAGCGGGGTCTGGTGCCGTGCATCGCAAGGCGGAGGAGGGCGACATGGCGGAGCCATGGCAACCGACGACAACGCCGCGAGGCGTGGTGCCAGAACCCGCGAGCCCGGCAAGATCCAAACGAGAGGCCCTAGAGGCTGACGCCCACGGTCACCGGCTCGTTGACCAGGGTCACGCCGAAGACGTCCTGGACCCCGGCGACGACCTCGCGGGCCAGCGCGAGCAGGTCCTCGGTGGTGGCCTCACCCCGGTTGGTGAGGGCCAGGGTGTGCTTGGTGGAGATGCGCGCGGGTCCGGTGCCGTACCCCTTGGTGAAGCCGGCCTTGTCGATCAGCCAGGCCGCGGAGGTCTTCGTGAGCCCCTCCCCTGCCGGGTAGGCGGGCGGTACGGCGTCCGCGCCGAGGTGCTCGCGCACCCGCTCCCGGAAGGCGGCGAACCGCTCCTCGTCCAGGATCGGGTTGGTGAAGAAGGAGCCGGCCGACCAGGTGTCGTGGTCCTCGGGGTCGAGGACCATGCCCTTGCCCGCGCGCAGCCTCAGCACGGTCTCGCGGGCGTCGGCCAGCGGCACCCGGTCGCCGGGCTCGACGCCGAGCACGCGCGCGGTCTCCGCGTACCGGACCGGCGCCGACAGGCCGCCCGCGTCCTGGAGTTCGAAGCGGACGCGGAGCACGACGTAGCGCTCGGGGTCGGCCTTGAAGCGGCTGTGGCGGTAGGAGAAGGCGCACTCCTCGCCGGTGAGCGTGACGGTCTCCCCCGCTCGGCGGTCGTAGGCGGTCACCTCGGTGATGGTGGAGGAGACCTCCTGGCCGTACGCGCCGACGTTCTGGATCGGGGTGGCGCCCGCCGAGCCGGGGATGCCGGCCAGGCACTCGATCCCGGCGAGCCCGGCCTCGACGGTGCGGGCGACGGCGTCGGTCCAGACCTCGCCGGCGGCCAGCTCCAGGGTGGTGCCGCGCAGTTCGACGCCACGGGTGGCGATGCGCAGGGCTGTGCCGTCGAAGCCCTTGTCGCCGATGACCAGGTTGGAGCCGCCACCGATGATCAGCAGCGGGGTGCCGCTGTCGTCGGCCTCGCGGACGGCGTCGATCACCTCGGCGTCGGTGGTGGCGGTGACCAGCCGGGTCGCGGGACCGCCCAGCTGGAAGGTGGTCAGCGGGGCCAGGGGGGCGTCGTGGAGTACGTGCACGGAGGCAAGACTACGGGGCCGGGGGGAACGGTAAGGGGCGCCCGCCATTGCCGGACGCCCCTCACTTCTGCCGCTGTACTGCTGCCGCTGTCGGTCAGGCCAGCCGGACGACCGCCCGGGACATGCCGAGCACCTTCTGGCCCGCGCAGGTCGCGGTGAGGTCGACGCGGACGGTGTTGTCGTCCAGCTTGGCTGCGACCTTGGCCGCGACCTCGATCAGCGCGCCCTTGTCGTCGTCGGGCACGACGACCGGCTTGGTGAAGCGGACGCCGTACTCCACGACGGCGGCGGGGTCCCCGGTCCAGTCGGTGACGACGCGGACGGCCTCGGCCATGGTGAACATGCCGTGCGCGATGACGTCCGGCAGGCCCACCTCCTTGGCGAACCGCTCGTTCCAGTGGATGGGGTTGAAGTCCCCGGAGGCGCCCGCGTAGCGCACGAGGGTGGCGCGGGTCACGGGGAAGGTCTGCGCCGGGAGTTCGGTGCCGACCTCGACGTCGTCGTACGCGATCTTCGCGGTCATCGCTGCTCAGACCTCCTCGGCCGCGCGGGCCACCAGCTTGGTCCAGGCGGTCACCACGTGCTCGCCGGACGCGTCGTGCACCTCACCCCGGATGTCCAGGATGTCGTTGCCCGCCATGGACTTGATGGCCTCGATGGTGGAGGTGACGGTGAGCCGGTCACCGGCGCGCACCGGGCGGGTGTAGGCGAACTTCTGGTCGCCGTGCACCACACGGCTGTAGTCCAGGCCGAGCTGGGGGTCCTCGACGACCTGTCCGGCGGCGCGGAAGGTGATGGAGAACACGAAGGTCGGCGGGGCGATCACGTCGGCGTGCCCGTAGGCCTTCGCGGCCTCCGGGTCGCGGTACGCCGGGTTGGTTTCGCCGACTGCCTCGGCGAACTCGCGGATCTTCTCCCGGCCCACCTCGTAGGGCTCGGTGGGCGGGTAGGTACGCCCCACGAAGGACTGGTCGAGCGCCATGGGCCCGGTACCTCCTGGTCTAGCGGAGTGCTTGGGAAAAACGACTTGAGGCCGCCCCCCATACTGCTGGGGGCGGCCTCAAGTACGAGCCTGATTTATCGCGTTTCGCGGTGCGCGGTGTGCGCATTGCAACGCGGGCAGTGCTTCTTCATCTCAAGACGGTCCGGGTTGTTACGCCGGTTCTTCTTGGTGATGTAGTTCCGCTCCTTGCACTCCACGCAGGCCAGCGTGATCTTCGGGCGGACGTCGGTGGCAGCCACGTGAGTGCTCCTAGGACGAACGGATGGGCTAGTTCAACGCATGTAAGAGTAGCCGATCGAAGGACCGACCCCGCAATCGGCTACTGTCAGTAGCGGTGACCGGACTTGAACCGGTGACACAGCGATTATGAGCCGCTTGCTCTACCGACTGAGCTACACCGCTTTGATGAGATCGGAACCCGCCTCGCGACGGGTACCTCTCACACCAGAGCCCCAAAACGGAATCGAACCGTTGACCTTCTCCTTACCATGGAGACGCTCTGCCGACTGAGCTATTGGGGCGAGCGAGGAAGACATTACACGGTCCGCCGCCGATCGCCCAAATCCGTATCCGGCCGCCCATCGCGGGCCGTCTCCCAGGCCTCCGGGGCCGCTCCGGCACCTCCGGAAGCCCCGTGCCACGCCGGTACGACTATTGCCCTCCTGCGCCGTCCGCACGGCCGCCGACCCTACGCTCGGACACGCTGCGTGATCTTGCTCCGTGTCCCCCCGCCTCTGGAGTCCGAGCGCCCGATGCCCGACAGTCAGCGACAGCCTCCCCCCGCCCCCGACCAGGGCGCCCTCGTGCTCTGCGGAGCGCGGCTCACCGACGGGCGGACGGTGGACGTGAGGCTGGGTGGCGACCGCATCGAGGCGGTCGGCACGGCGGGCACCCTGGCCCGCGGGCCGGCCCGCG
>NZ_MUNH01000127.1:0-18028 GCF_002154615.1 Streptomyces recifensis | reverse complement strand
GCGGGGGCAGGATGGGGGCATGAGCGTAGTGAAGATCAATGTGCTGACCGTCCCCGAGGAGCAGCGGGAGGTGCTGGAGAAGCGGTTCGCCTCGCGGGCGCACACCGTGGAGAGCTCGGACGGGTTCGAGTGGTTCGAGCTGCTGCGGCCGGTGGAGGGCACCGACCAGTACCTCGTCTACACCCGCTGGCGCGACGACGCGGCCTTCCAGGCGTGGATGGAGGGCCCCATGAAGGCCGCCCACCAGGGCACGGGCGGTGGTGAGGGCGAGAAGCAGCGGCCCGCCGCGGCCGGCTCCACCCTGTGGTCCTTCGAGGTCGTCCAGCAGGCGTCCCCGAAGTGACCCCGCCCGCGTAACCCGTACGGGTACGACCGCGCCCCCCGGTCTCGTGGACCGGGGGGCGCCGTCGTGTGCGAAGCGGTGCGCTACTTGACCGGCTCGGGCTCCGGCTCGGTGGCGGGCTCGTCGTCCGCGGGGTCCGCCGGGGTCCTGACGGAGTCCAGCAGGAGCTGGGCCACGTCCACGACCTGGATGGACTCCTTCGCCTTGCCGTCGTTCTTCTTGCCGTTGACCGAGTCGGTCAGCATGACGAGGCAGAACGGGCAGGCGGTGGAGACGATGTCGGGGTTGAGGGAGAGGGCCTCGTCGACGCGCTCGTTGTTGATGCGCTTGCCGATCCGCTCCTCCATCCACATCCGCGCGCCACCGGCGCCACAGCAGAAGCCGCGCTCCTTGTGGCGGTGCATCTCCTCGTTCCTGAGGCCCGGCACCTTGCCGATGATCTCGCGCGGAGGCGTGTAGATCTTGTTGTGCCGGCCCAGGTAGCAGGGGTCGTGGTACGTGATGATGCCCTCGACCGGGGTGACGGGGATCAGCTTGCCCTCGTCCACCAGGTGCTGGAGCAGCTGGGTGTGGTGGATGACCTCGTAGTCGCCGCCGAGCTGCGGGTACTCGTTGCCGAGCGTGTTGAGGCAGTGCGGGCAGGTGGCGACGATCTTCTTGGCCGACTTGGGCTTCGCCGACTCGGGGACCACCTTGCCGTCGTCGTCCATCTCCTCGCCGAAGGCGGCGTTGAGGGACATGACGTTCTCCATGCCGAGCTCCTGGAACAGGGGCTCGTTGCCGAGACGGCGGGCGGAGTCACCGGTGCACTTCTCGTCGCCGCCCATGATGGCGAACTTGACGCCCGCGATGTGCAGCAGCTCGGCGAACGCCTTGGTCGTCTTCTTGGCGCGGTCCTCCAGGGCACCGGCACAGCCGACCCAGTAGAGGTACTCGACCTCGGACAGGTCCTCGATGTCCTTGCCGACGACCGGGACCTCGAAGTCGACCTCCTTGGTCCACTCGAGGCGCTGCTTCTTGGCCAGGCCCCAGGGGTTGCCCTTCTTCTCCAGGTTCTTGAGCATCGTGCCCGCCTCGGACGGGAACGCGGACTCGATCATCACCTGGTAGCGGCGCATGTCGACGATGTGGTCGACGTGCTCGATGTCCACCGGGCACTGCTCGACACAGGCGCCGCAGGTGGTGCAGGACCACAGCACGTCCGGGTCGATGACGCCGTTCTCCTCGGCGGTGCCGACGAGCGGGCGCTCGGCCTCGGCGAGGGCCGCGGCGGGCACGTTCGCCAGCTGCTCCTCGGACGCCTTCTCGTCGCCCTCCATGGTCTTGCCGCCACCCGCGAGCAGGTAGGGCGCCTTGGCGTGGGCGTGGTCCCGCAGGGACATGATCAGCAGCTTCGGGGAGAGCGGCTTGCCGGTGTTCCAGGCGGGGCACTGCGACTGGCAGCGGCCGCACTCGGTGCAGGTGGAGAAGTCCAGCAGGCCCTTCCAGGAGAACTGCTCGACCTGGGAGACGCCGAAGACGTCGTCCTCACCGGGGTCGGTGAAGTCGATCGGCTTGCCGCCGGAGGTCATCGGCTGAAGGCCGCCGAGGGCCACACCGCCCTCCGCCTCCCGCTTGAACCAGATGTTCGGGAACGCGAGGAAGCGGTGCCAGGCCACACCCATGTTGGTGTTGAGCGAGACCACGATCATCCAGATGAACGAGGTCCCGATCTTGATCATGGCGACCAGGTAGACCAGGTTCTGAAGCGTGGTGACGCTCAGCGCCTTGAAGGCGAGGACCAGCGGGTACGAGGCGAAGTAGGCCGCCTCGTAGTGGTCCACGTGGTGCAGGGCGCCCTCGAGGCCGCGCAGGGTGTAGATCGCCAGGCCGATGGTGAGGATGACGTACTCGACGAAGTACGCCTGGCCGGCCTTGGACCCGGCGAAGCGGGACTTGCGGCCCGGGCGGCTGGGCAGGCTCAGCAGCCGGATGACCATGAGCACGGCGATGCCGAGCACGGTCATCACACCGATGAACTCGATGTACAGCTCGAAGGGCAGGAAGTCGCCGATGAAGGGCAGCGTCCAGTCGGCCTTGAAGAGCTGGCCGAACGCCTGGGCCAGGGTCGGCGGCAGCGTCAGGAAGCCCACGGCCACGAACCAGTGGGCCACACCGACGATGCCCCACTTGTTCATCCGGGTGTGGCCGAGGAACTCCCGGACCAGCGTCACGCTGCGCTGGTACGGGTTGTCGGTCCGGGTACCGGCGGGGACGGGCTGGCCCAGCTTGAAGTACCGGACGAACTGTCCGATGGCCCGGGCGAGCAGCGCGACACCGACCACGGTCAGGACCAGCGACACGATGATCGCGGCGAGTTGCATGAGGGGCTCCTGAGGCGGCCTCGAAATTACTAAGCGGTAACTTATGCAGTCCGTCTGAGACTACCCCCATCCTCCTGCGCGATGCAGCACGGCGCGGGGTGAGATGAGTCGCTGAGGGTTGCCTTCGCCGGGACGGGGGAACCCGCCCGGCCAGGCCGAACGTCGCCTTGCATATAAGCGCCATATAAGAGTTGAGCCCCGTCGGCTCATGTCTGTTGACCCAGTGCACTCGGAGTGGCACACTTGAGCCATTCCCACTCAAGTCCTCTGGAGGAACCAACCATGGCACGTGCGGTCGGCATCGACCTGGGCACGACTAACTCCGTCGTCAGCGTTCTGGAGGGCGGCGAGCCCACCGTCATCACCAACGCCGAGGGTGCCCGGACCACGCCGTCCGTCGTCGCCTTCGCGAAGAACGGTGAGGTGCTCGTCGGCGAGGTCGCCAAGCGCCAGGCGGTCACGAACGTGGACCGGACCATCCGCTCGGTGAAGCGCCACATGGGCACCGACTGGAAGATCCAGCTCGACGGGAAGGACTTCAACCCGCAGCAGATCTCCGCGTTCATCCTGCAGAAGCTGAAGCGCGACGCCGAGTCCTACCTGGGCGAGAAGGTGACCGACGCGGTCATCACCGTCCCGGCGTACTTCAACGACTCCGAGCGTCAGGCGACCAAGGAGGCCGGTGAGATCGCGGGTCTGAACGTCCTGCGCATCGTCAACGAGCCGACCGCCGCCGCCCTCGCGTACGGCCTCGACAAGGACGACCAGACCATCCTGGTCTTCGACCTCGGTGGCGGCACCTTCGACGTCTCGCTGCTGGAGATCGGTGACGGCGTCGTCGAGGTGAAGGCCACCAACGGTGACAACCACCTCGGTGGTGACGACTGGGATCAGCGTGTCGTCGACTACCTGGTCCAGCAGTTCAAGGCCGGCCACGGCGTGGACCTCGCCAAGGACAAGATGGCCCTCCAGCGCCTGCGTGAGGCCGCCGAGAAGGCCAAGATCGAGCTGTCCTCCTCCACGGAGACCTCGATCAACCTGCCCTACATCACGGCGTCCGCCGAGGGCCCGCTGCACCTGGACGAGAAGCTCACCCGCGCCCAGTTCCAGCAGCTCACCGCCGACCTCCTGGAGCGCTGCAAGACGCCGTTCCACAATGTCATCAAGGACGCGGGCATCCAGCTCGGCGAGATCGACCACGTGGTCCTCGTCGGCGGTTCGACCCGTATGCCGGCCGTCGCCGAGCTGGTCAAGGAGCTGACCGGCGGCAACGAGGCCAACAAGGGCGTCAACCCGGACGAGGTCGTCGCCATCGGCGCGGCCCTCCAGGCCGGTGTCCTCAAGGGCGAGGTCAAGGACGTCCTGCTCCTCGACGTCACCCCGCTGTCCCTCGGTATCGAGACCAAGGGCGGCATCATGACCAAGCTGATCGAGCGGAACACGACGATCCCGACCAAGCGGTCCGAGATCTTCACCACCGCCGAGGACAACCAGCCCTCCGTGCAGATCCAGGTCTACCAGGGCGAGCGCGAGATCGCGGCGTACAACAAGAAGCTCGGGATGTTCGAGCTGACCGGTCTGCCGCCGGCCCCGCGCGGTGTCCCGCAGATCGAGGTCGCCTTCGACATCGACGCCAACGGCATCATGCACGTGACCGCGAAGGACCTGGGCACGGGCAAGGAGCAGAAGATGACCGTCACCGGCGGCTCCTCGCTGCCGAAGGACGAGGTCGACCGCATGCGCCAGGAGGCGGAGAAGTACGCGGAGGAGGACCACGCCCGCCGCGAGGCCGCCGAGTCCCGCAACCAGGGCGAGCAGCTCGTCTACCAGACCGAGAAGTTCCTCAAGGACAACGAGGACAAGGTCCCGGGCGAGATCAAGACCGAGGTCGAGGAGGCTGTCGCCGAGCTGAAGGAGAAGCTCAAGGGCGAGGACAGCGCCGAGATCCGTACGGCCACCGAGAAGGTCGCGGCCGTCTCGCAGAAGCTCGGCCAGGCCATGTACGCCGACGCCCAGGGCGCCCAGGCCGCCGGCGGTCCGTCCGCCGACGCCGGTGAGGCCAAGGACGACGACGTCGTGGACGCCGAGATCGTCGACGACGAGCGCAAGGACGGTGCCGCGTGACGGAGGAGACCCCGGGCTTCGAGGAGAAGCCCGACGTCCCCTCCGGCGCGAACCCCGACGACGCCGAGCCGAAGGCCGCCTCCGAGAAGGAGGCGGCCCCGGCGGGGGACGCAAGTGCGGACGCCGCTCTGGTGGCGCAGCTGGACCAGGTGCGGACGGCGCTCGGTGAGCGCACGGCCGACCTCCAGCGGCTGCAGGCCGAGTACCAGAACTACCGCCGCCGCGTCGAGCGCGACCGCGTCGCGGTCAAGGAGGTCGCCATCGCGAACCTCCTGACCGAGCTGCTGCCCGTGCTGGACGACATCGGCCGCGCACGGGAGCACGGCGAACTGCTCGGCGGCTTCAAGTCGGTCGCCGAGTCGCTGGAGACCGTGGCGGCCAAGATGGGCCTCATGCAGTTCGGCAAGGAGGGCGAGCCCTTCGACCCGACGATCCATGAAGCCCTGATGCACTCCTACGCGCCCGACGTCACCGAGACGACGTGCGTGGCCATCCTCCAGCCCGGTTACCGCATCGGTGAGCGCACCATCCGCCCCGCGCGGGTGGCCGTCGCCGAGCCGCAGCCCGGCGCGCAGACCGTCAAGGCGGAGGAGGCCGAGGAGAGCGCGGCCGACGACAAGGAGAACGGTGGCCCGGAGGAGGGCTGACGTAATCACGGAAATCATGCAGGTCCGGAAGGAGGGACGTCGGGGATGAGTACCAAGGACTTCATCGAGAAGGACTTCTACAAGGTCCTCGGCGTCCCCAAGGACGCCACCGAGGCCGAGATCAAGAAGGCGTACCGGAAGCTCGCCCGCGAGTTCCACCCGGACGCCAACAAGGGCAACACCCGCGCCGAGGAGCGCTTCAAGGAGATCTCCGAGGCGAACGACGTCCTCGGCGACCCCAAGAAGCGCAAGGAGTACGACGACGCGCGGGCCCTGTTCGGCAACGGCGGTTTCCGGCCGGGGCCGGGCGCGGGCGGCGGTCAGTTCAACTTCGACCTCGGCGACCTCTTCGGGGGCGCCGGCGGTGCGGGCGGCGCGCAGAGCGGCAGCTTCGGCGGCGGCCTGGGCGACGTCTTCGGCGGCCTGTTCAACCGGGGCGGCGCGGGTACCACCCGTACCCAGCCGCGCCGGGGGCAGGACGTCGACACCGAGGTGACGCTCAGCTTCACCGAGGCGATCGAGGGCGCGACCGTACCGCTCAGGATGACCTCCCAGGCGCCCTGCAAGGCGTGCTCGGGCACCGGCGACAAGAACGGCACGCCGCGTGTGTGCCCGACCTGCGTCGGAACCGGGCAGGTCGCGCGGGGCTCGGGCGGCGGCTTCTCGCTCACCGACCCGTGCCCCGACTGCAAGGGCCGCGGCCTGATCGCCGAGCACCCCTGCACCGAGTGCAGCGGCAGCGGCCGGGCCAAGTCCTCGCGCACCATGCAGGTCCGCATCCCGGCGGGTGTCACCGACGGGCAGCGCATCCGGCTGCGCGGCAAGGGCGCGCCCGGCGAGCGCGGCGGTCCGGCGGGCGATCTGTACGTCACCGTCCACGTGGGCGAGCACAAGGTGTTCGGCCGCAGGGGCGACAACCTCACCGTCACCGTCCCGGTCACCTTCACCGAGGCGGCCCTCGGCGGCGAGGTGCGGGTGCCCACCCTCGGCGGGTCCCCGGTCACCCTGAAGCTGCCGCCCGGCACGCCCAACGGCCGCACCATGCGGGCGCGGGGCAAGGGCGCGGCACGCAAGGACGGCAGCCACGGCGATCTGCTGATCACCGTGGAGGTGAGTGTCCCGAAGGACCTCTCGGGGAAGGCTCGTGACGCGCTGGAGGCGTATCGCGAGGCGACCGCGGACGAGGACCCGCGGGCGGAGCTGTTCGAGGCCGCGAAGGGAGAATGAGCCCGATGGACACACCAGGTCGTCGGCGCAACCCGTACGAGCTGACCGAGGAGACCCCGGTCTACGTCATCTCGGTCGCCGCACAGCTCTCCGGACTCCATCCGCAGACGCTCCGGCAGTACGACCGCCTCGGTCTGGTCTCCCCGGACCGCACGGCGGGGCGGGGGCGGCGCTATTCGGCCCGTGACATCGAACTGCTCCGCCAGGTGCAGCAGTTGTCGCAGGACGAGGGCATCAACCTGGCCGGCATCAAGCGCATCATCGAACTGGAGAACCACGTCGCGGCTCTCCAGTCCCGCGTGGCGGAGCTGGAATCGGCGCTGGACGGCGCGGCGGCGACGATGCGTCAGCGCGAGGCCGCCGTGCACGCCTCCTACCGGCGCGACCTGGTCCCGTACCAGGAGGTCCAGCAGACCAGCGCGCTGGTGGTGTGGCGGCCGAAGCGGCAGCCGTCCGCGGACTGAGGTGTCCGAGCACCTTCGAAGGGGCCGGGAGGCACGAGCCTCCCGGCCCCTTCGCTCGTTCACCGAGCGGGCGTTCACCGCGTGGCTGACTTCTTTCGCCTGTGTGTACGTAACACGAGGTTCGCGCGGGGAGGTTGTGAAGGGCGTTTACAGCGGGTTGCGCAAGGTTCCGCCAGGTCTTCACCGGCTGAACGCAGCGTGGTGTTGCCATCTCGTTAAGTTGTTTTGCTTGACGCCGCAGGTCGCCTCCAAGTTGTCTTTTCAGACACCCGGGTAGCACGCAGCACCCCGTCGAAACGCACCTGAAGTGAGCCCTCGAATGCGTCGTATCGCCATGTCCGTGGCCGTCTCCGCGATGGTCCTCCCGCTCGCCGGCTGCGGCGTCCTGAACGCGGCGGGAGACGACGCGAGCGCGAGCCCGACCATGGGCGACCAGGTCACCGTCGGCCTGCTGCTGCCGGAGAAGGCGAACACCCGCTACGACAAGTTCGACTACCCCATCATCAAGAGCAAGGTGGCCGAACTGACCCACAAGAAGGGCAAGGTCGAGTACGCCAACGCCGACGCGGACGCCGGTCAGCAGGCCGAGCAGATGCAGCGGATGATCGACGAGAAGGTCAACGTCATCCTGCTGGACGCCGTCGACGCGCACGCGATCGCGCCGGCCGTGAAGAAGGCCAAGGACGCGGGCATCCCGGTCATCGCCTACGACCGGCTGGCCGAGGGGCCGATCCAGGCGTACATCTCCTTCGACAACGAGCTGGTCGGCGAGGTGCAGGGCCGTTCCCTGCTGGAGCGGCTGGGTTCGGGCGCCGGGCTCTCCGACAAGATCGTGATGATGAACGGCTCCCCGACCGACCCCAACGCCAAGCAGTTCAAGGAGGGCGCGCTCTCCGAGCTGAGCGGCAAGGTGACGATCGCGGACAGCTTCGACACCAAGGACTGGAAGCCGGAGTACGCCGAGGCCAACATGACCGAGGCGATAGGCCGGATCGGCAAGGACAACATCGCCGCCGTCTACGCCGCCAACGACGGCATGGCCGGCGGCGTCATCAAGGCCCTGA
The DNA here is from genome assembly GCF_002154615.1 of Streptomyces recifensis. Classification (NCBI taxonomy): domain Bacteria; kingdom Bacillati; phylum Actinomycetota; class Actinomycetes; order Kitasatosporales; family Streptomycetaceae; genus Streptomyces; species Streptomyces recifensis. The sequence continues at coordinate 9,796 of NZ_MUNH01000127.1, read as the reverse complement.
AGAACGCCGGCGTCACCACCCTGCCCCCGATCACCGGCCAGGACGCCGAACTGGACGCCGTGCAGCGCATCCTGGCGGGCCAGCAGTACATGAGCGTCTACAAGTCCTACCCGGACGAGGCCGAGGCGGCGGCCCAGATGGCCGTCGCCAAGGTGCAGGGCAAGGACATCCAGTTCGACGCCCTCACCCAGGACCGCGTCGACAGCCCCACCGACAAGCAGATCCCGGCCAAGCTGGTCCAGGTGACCGCGCTGACCAAGAGCAAGATCAAGGAGACGGTCGTCGAGGACAGCATCTACACCGTCGAGCAGATCTGCACCGCCTCCTACAAGTCGGCCTGCGCCGCCGCGGGCCTGCGCTGACGCGCCGACAGGCGGCCGGGGAGCGACCCGGAGACGGATGAGGGAGGCGGCCCCGGTGACGGCGGGGCCGCCTCCCTTTTCGTGTGCCGTCCGGCCCCCGGCGATCCGGGCATACCGGTGTTTCGCGGTGCGCGGGGCAGGAGGAGCCGTGTTGCGGAGGCGGGCGGCGCCGCGCATAGTTGCGCTGCGAAGTGGCGGCGACCGGGGGTGGAATGGGCGATGGCCGGGCACGCGACGGAGGAGCATCCCCACGGTGCCGACCGGCTGTGCGGGCAGGGGGACCGTGTGTACTCCCGTGCCGTGCGCCGGGGCCGGGTGCCCCGCGCGGACGCGGAGCCGGTGCCCTGCCTGCTGGAGCTGGCCCTGCTGCACCCCGACCCGGACGACATGGACTGGCTGGTCCCCACCTCCCCGCAGGAGGTGATGACCCGGCTGCTGCGCGGGGTCTACGACGAGGTCAACGAGAGCCGGCGCCGGATGGGCTCGGCGGTCGCCGCGTTCGACTGGTACGCCGGGCTCGGCCGTCAACTGCCCGCCCTCGGCGCACCGGGTGAAGGCTCCGCGATCCGGGTGCTGGACGGACTCACCCGTATCCAGGCCGCGATGGACGAGGCGACCGAACGGTGCGCGACCGAGGTGCTCACCGTGCAGCCCGGCGGCATCCGGCGCGAGGCGGAGCTGACCGAGGGGCTGCACCGGGCGCTCGAACTGCGCGGCCGGGGCGTCCGGATGCGCGACCTGTACACCCATGTCGCCCGGCACGGCCAGGGGTTGCTCAACTACCTGGAGCTGATGGGCGACGCGGTGGAGGCCCGCACGCTGGACGAGGTCATCGACCGGCTCATCCTCTTCGACCGCACGGTGGCCTTCATCCCCGCCAACACCGACCGCACGATGGCCCTGGAGCTGCGCCACCCGGCGCTGGTGGAGTACCTGGTGACGGTCTTCGAGCGGCTGTGGCGGCTGGCGATCCCGCTCACCGCCCCGCTGCCCGACACCGGCATCGAGGGCATCTCGCACCGCGAACGCGCCATCGCCGCGCTGCTCGCCGAGGGCCACCAGGACGCGGTGATCGCCGAGCGGCTCGGCATCAGCGTGCGCACCTGCCGCGCGCACATCGCCCGGCTCTCCGAGACCCTGGGCGCGACCAGCCGTACCCAACTCGGCGTCCGGATCGCCCAGGTGGGGCTGGACGGCCCCTCGCACGGACCGGCGCCCGCGCCCGCCGAGGGCGTGCACGCGCCCTGAACTAGTCCTCCTCGTTGAGCATGCCGGAGCGGGCGATCAGATAGCCGAGCTGGGCCCGGCTGCCGCTGCCCAGCGCGGTGGCCAGCTTGGCGATGTGGGCGCGGCAGGTGCGGACGTTCATCCCGAGGCGCCGGGCGATGGCCTCGTCGACGTGCCCCTCCACCAGCAGCTTGGCGATGGAGTGCTGGATGTCGGTGATGCCGTCCGGGGCGGTCTCGTAGGGCGTGCCGGCGCTCAGCGGGACCGCGCGGCTCCACATGAACTCGAAGACCTTGACCAGGTAGCGCACCAGGCCGGGGTGGCGCAGCTCCAGGGCGACCTGGCGGTCCTCGCGGACGGGGATGAAGGCCACCGTCTCGTCGCAGATGATCAGCCGCTCGACCAGTTCGTCGATGGTGCGGTACTCCGCCTTGCCGTCGGTGAAGCGGTCCACGTAGGCGAGGCGGTCGGCGCTGTAGCGGGCGGTGTGCTGGTACAGGGTGCGGATGCGCACCCCGCGCTCGATCAGCGGGCGGTCCCGGTCCAGTGCCTCCAGGAGGCGGTTCTCGGGGCTGCGGCGGCCGCCGGGCTGCACGGTGAGCACCTCGGTGCGGCACTGGCCGGTGGCGAGGTCCAGGGCCGCGTTGATGCGGTCCAGGCCCTCCAGGACGGTGATGGCGTGCGTGGGTGCGTCCTCGCGGGCGCTCAGCGTCATGAAGGGTTCGAAGATCTCGGAGAGCACGATGGACCGGCGCCGCCGCTCGGCGATCTCCCGCTCGATCGGGGTCAGCCGCTGGGCCAGCGCGACGGCCGGCGCCACCGGCCGCAGCCAGCCGGGATCGTCCGGGTCCGGGTGGAGCAGGGCGAACTCCATCAGGCACGGAGCCGCCTCGGCGTCCGCGCGCGGGATGCGGCCGGTGCGCAGCGCGCTCGCGTAGAGGCGGCTTCCTTCCGCGCACATCTCTGTCACCGCGTGGGGATGTGTCGCCTCTGTCCCGTTTGTTGCCAAATCTCCACCCCCCAGGGTCCTGAACATGCAGGAACATGATGCACCGATCGTGTGGCGATGATGTGCCTGAATGAGCCATCGTCTAACTCGACGGGGGAAGAGGGGACTTTCAAGTGAGGACGAAGCCGACCATGCGTAACAGAATGCTTCGCTCGGCGCTTGTTGCCGCTCTCTCCGCCGTTGCGGCCGTCGGAACACTGGCGGGCCTCTCCGGTGCGACGAGCGCGCACTCGCCGGGTGACCGGGGGGCCGTGCGAGCGGCGGGCGTTCAGGACACCCGGTGGGACACCACGCCGGCGGACACCAGGTGGGACACCACACCCGCGGACACGAGGTGGGACGTCGCCCCGCTCGACACGCGGTGGGACTGATCACCATGACCACGCCTCCCGACGACCGCTCCTTCCGTCGTGAGATGGCCACCGCCTACCGCTCCGGCTGGCACTTCATCGACCTGGTCACCGCTATCCCCCACAGCGGCGACTCGTTGATGGTGACGGTGTTCGGCGAGCCGGTGGTGGTCACCCGTGACGAGGACGAGGACGTACGGGCGTACCGCTGCCTGCGCAAGCCACGCGGCGCGCCGCAGCCGGTGCGGTGTGCCGTCCGGTACGGCATGATCTTCGTCAATCTGGACCAGCGGGACCACCGTCTCGCGGAGCCCGAGGTCGCCGACCTCAGGACCACAACTGCCACCCCCCGCAGTGCCTGACGCGATTCCCCCGTCGTAAAAGATCGCCTCAGGTACTTCCCCCCGCAGCGGCGTCACCGTGACCTGAACACGGTGACGCCGCTGCAGTTTCTGCGCATATTTCGGGGTTTCGGCCCTTCGGCCACGTGGCCGGAATTCTTCAGCCGCGTCCGAGCGCGCGTTCCACCCGGATCTCCAGGGCGACCCGCAGCGGGTTCTCCCGGGGCTCGCGGCCGTACCGCTCGGTGAAGCGCCGTTCCGCCTCCGCGACCGCCTCGCGGTCCTCGCGCACCCGTGCCCGCCCCTCCAGCGTGGCCCAGCGCCGGCCGTCCACCTGGCACACCGCCACCCGCGCGCCCTCCTCTCCCGCCGCGCGCACCAGCGCCGCCTTGGTACTGGTGCCGCTGGTGATGACGCGGGCGATGCCGGCCCCGGGGTCCCAGGTCACGCACACCGGCACCACGTGCGGGCTGCCGTCCGGGCGCAGGGTGGTGAGCGTGCTCAGGTGCCGCTCCCGCCAGAAGGCGACGTACGACTCGTCCGGTGCGTCCAGGTCCACGGAGTATGAGGGCATGGCCGAAACCTAGCCAACCTGAAGTTCCCGGCGCCTAATTGAGTGCACCCGACTCAAGTTTGTGTACACTGGTTAAGTCATCAGTGGAGCAGTGGCGGAAGGGGAGAACACGCACGTGGACGCCGAGCTGACCAACAGGAGCCGGGACGCGATCAACGCCGCAAGCCAGCGGGCCGTGACGGAGGGGCACCCCGACCTGACGCCCGCTCACCTGTTGCTGGCGCTGCTCGCGGGCCAGGACAACGAGAACATCACCGACCTGCTCGCCGCCGTCGGCGCCGACCCGGCCGCCGTGCGCGCCGGGGCCGAGCGCGCGCTCGGCACGCTGCCCAGCGTGACCGGCTCCACCGTCGCGCCCCCGCAGCCCAGCCGGGAGCTGCTCGCCGTCCTGGCGGACGCCGACGAGCGCGCCGGGGACCTCGGTGACGACTACCTCTCCACCGAACACCTGCTGACCGGTCTCGCCGCGAAGGGCGGCGCCGCCGGGGACGTGCTCCGGGAGCAGGGAGCCACCGCCAAGAAGCTGCAAGACGCCTTTCAGAAGGCCAGAGGAGGACGCCGCGTGACCACCGCCGACCCCGAGGGTCAGTACAAGGCCCTGGAGAAGTTCGGCACCGACTTCACCGCCGCCGCCCGCGAGGGCCGCCTCGACCCGGTCATCGGCCGGGACCAGGAGATCCGCCGGGTCGTGCAGGTGCTGAGCCGCCGCACCAAGAACAACCCCGTCCTCATCGGCGAGCCGGGCGTCGGCAAGACCGCCGTGGTCGAGGGGCTGGCCCAGCGCATCGTCAAGGGCGACGTGCCGGAGTCCCTGAAGGACAAGCGGCTGGTCTCGCTGGACCTCGGCGCGATGGTCGCGGGCGCCAAGTACCGCGGTGAGTTCGAGGAGCGGCTCAAGGCCGTGCTCTCGGAGATCAAGGACTCCGACGGGCAGGTCATCACCTTCATCGACGAGCTGCACACCGTCGTCGGCGCGGGCGCCGGGGGCGACTCCGCGATGGACGCGGGCAACATGCTCAAGCCGATGCTGGCCCGCGGCGAGCTGCGCATGGTCGGCGCGACCACGCTGGACGAGTACCGCGAGCGGATCGAGAAGGACCCGGCGCTGGAGCGGCGCTTCCAGCAGGTGCTGGTGGCCGAGCCGAGCGTCGAGGACACCATCGCGATCCTGCGCGGTCTGAAGGGGCGGTACGAGGCGCACCACAAGGTGCAGATCGCGGACAGCGCGCTGGTGGCCGCCGCGACCCTGTCCGACCGGTACATCACCTCCCGCTTCCTGCCCGACAAGGCGATCGACCTCGTGGACGAGGCCGCGTCCCGGCTGCGCATGGAGATCGACTCCTCCCCGGTGGAGATCGACGAGCTCCAGCGCGGGGTCGACCGGCTGCGGATGGAGGAGCTGGCGATCGGCAAGGAGACCGACCCGGCCTCCCGTGAGCGCCTGGAGCGGCTGCGCCGCGACCTCGCCGACAAGGAGGAGGAGCTGCGCGGGCTCACCGCCCGCTGGGAGAAGGAGAAGCAGTCCCTCAACCGCGTCGGTGAGCTGAAGGAGCGCCTGGACGATCTGCGCGGCCAGGCCGAGCGCGCCCAGCGCGACGGAGACTTCGACACCGCCTCCAAGCTGCTGTACGGGCAGATCCCCGAGCTGGAGAAGGAGCTGGAGGCCGCCTCGGAGGCCGAGGAGGAGGCCGCGCGGGACACCATGGTCAAGGAGGAGGTCGGCTCCGACGACATCGCGGACGTCGTCGCCGCCTGGACCGGCATCCCGGCCGGCCGCCTGCTGGAGGGCGAGACGCAGAAGCTGCTGCGCATGGAGGACGAGCTGGGCAAGCGGCTCATCGGCCAGAGCGAGGCCGTGCAGGCCGTCTCCGACGCGGTGCGCCGCTCGCGCGCCGGGGTCGCGGATCCGGACCGGCCCACCGGCTCCTTCCTGTTCCTCGGCCCGACCGGCGTCGGCAAGACGGAACTGGCCAAGGCGCTCGCGGACTTCCTCTTCGACGACGAGCGGGCGATGATCCGCATCGACATGTCGGAGTACGGCGAGAAGCACAGCGTCGCCCGCCTGGTCGGCGCGCCTCCCGGCTACGTCGGCTACGAGGAGGGCGGCCAGCTCACCGAGGCCGTGCGGCGGCGCCCGTACAGCGTGGTGCTGCTGGACGAGGTGGAGAAGGCGCACCCCGAGGTCTTCGACATCCTGCTCCAGGTGCTGGACGACGGCCGCCTGACGGACGGTCAGGGCCGTACGGTCGACTTCCGCAACACCATCCTGGTGCTCACCTCCAACCTGGGCAGCCAGTACCTGGTCGACCCGGCGCTGGACGAGGCGGAGAAGCGGCAGCGGGTGCTGGACACGGTGCGGGCCTCGTTCAAGCCGGAGTTCCTGAACCGGCTGGACGACCTGGTGGTGTTCTCCGCGCTCAGCGAGGCGGAGCTGGCCCGGATCGCCCGCCTCCAGATCGACCGGCTCGGCCGCCGGCTGGCGGAGCGGCGCCTCACCCTCGACGTCACGCCCGAGGCGCTGGCGTGGCTCGCGGAGGAGGGCAACGACCCGGCGTACGGCGCGCGCCCGCTGCGCCGCCTGGTCCAGACGGCCATCGGCGACCGGCTCGCCAAGGAGATCCTCTCCGGCGAGATCAAGGACGGCGACACGGTCCGCGTGGACCGCGCCGAGGGCGGCCTGAAGGTGGCTCCGGCCACGGGAAAGTCCCTGTGAAACAGGGCTCGCGCGTTTGCCTCCGGGGCGCGGGTGTCACTCGTCGAAGCGACGCGTGGCACCCGCGCCCGGGCCGCGTGTCCGCCCGTGGCTGACAGGCCGCGCCGGGGCTTGCCACGGACCTCCCCCTCTGGGGGAGGATGGCGGAATTCCGTACGAAGGAGAACCACGGTGAGCATCGACCCGTCCTCGATTCCGAACTTCGGGGGCCAGCCCGAGCAGCAGCCGCAGGGACCGGCGGGCCCCGTCCTCCCGGACCAGGACCTCGTGAAGCAGCTCCTGGACCAGATGGAGCTGAAGTACGTCGTGGACGAGGAGGGCGACCTCGCGGCGCCCTGGGAGCAGTTCCGTACGTACTTCATGTTCCGCGGCGAGGACGAGCAGGCCGTCTTCTCGGTGCGGACCTTCTACGACCGTCCGCACCAGATCGAGGAGAAGACGCGGCTGCTGGAGTCCGTCGACGACTGGAACCGGCGCACCCTGTGGCCCAAGGTCTACACCCACACCCACGACGACGGCACGGTCCGCCTCATCGGCGAGGCCCAGATGCTGATCGGCACGGGCGTCGACCTCAACCACTTCGTCTCCTCCGTGGTGAGCTGGGTCCGCGCGGCCATCGAGTTCGACAAGTGGCTCGCCGAACAGCTCGGCCTCGAGCAGGAGATCGACGACGCGGAGGACTCGGGCGGGGACGTGGAGTAGTCCACCCACCCCTGACCCGCACACGGCCGAGGGCCGGGGCGCGTTTCGCGCCCCGGCCCTCGGCCGTTCCGTTCTCACGCCATGCGGCGCAGGCGGTCCGTGGCCTCCTGGAGGATCTCCGGCTTCTTGCAGAACGCGAAACGTACGAACGGGGCGCCGGCCTCGCGGTCGTCGTAGAAGACGGCGTTGGGGATGGCCACTACGCCGGCGCGTTCGGGGAGGGCGCGGCAGAAGGCGAAGCCGTCCTTCTCGCCGAGGGGGCGGACGTCGGTGGTGATGAAGTAGGTGCCGGCGGGACGGAAGACGCCGAAGCCCGCCTCGGCGAGGCCCGTGGCGAGGATGTCGCGGCGGGCGAGCATGTCGCTGCGGAAGCCGTCGAAGTAGGAGTCGGGGAGGGCGAGGGCCTCGGCGACCGCGTACTGGAAGGGGCCCGCCGAGACGTAGGTGAGGTACTGCTTCGCCGAGCGGACCGCGCTGACCAGGGCGGGAGCCGCCGTCACCCAGCCGACCTTCCAGCCCGTGAACGAGAACGTCTTGCCGGCCGAGCCGATCGTCACCGTGCGGTCGCGCATGCCGGGGAGGCTCGCGAGCGGGAGGTGCTCGGCGTCGTCGAAGACGAGGTGCTCGTACACCTCGTCCGTCACCACCAGCAGGTCCCGCTCCACCGCCAGCTCGGCGATCGCGGTCAGCTCCTCGCGGGTGAGGACCGTGCCGGTCGGATTGTGCGGGGTGTTGATCAGCAGCAGCCGGGTGCGGTCGGTGACGGCCGCCCGCAGCTCGTCCAGGTCCAGCCGGAAGCGGTCCTCGGCCGGGCGCAGCGTCACCGGTACGCGCCGCCCGCCGGCCATGGCGATGCTGGCCGCGTACGAGTCGTAGTACGGCTCCAGCGCCACCACCTCGTCGCCCGGCTCCACCAGCGCGAGCAGGGCCGCCGCGATGGCCTCGGTCGCGCCCGCCGTGACCAGCACCTCGGTGTCGGGGTCGTAGGCGAGGCCGTACCGGCGCCGCTGGTGCGCGGTGATCGCATGCCGCAGCTCCGGCACGCCCGGACCCGGCGGGTACTGGTTCCCCCGTCCGTCCCGCAGCGCCCGCACCGCCGCCTCCCTGATCTCCTCGGGGCCGTCCGTGTCGGGGAAACCCTGCCCGAGGTTGATCGCGCCGGTGGCCGTGGCCAGCGCGGACATCTCGGCGAAGATGGTCGTCCCGAACTCGGCGAGCCGGCGGTTGAGGTACGGACGTGCGGTGGAGGTCATGCCGGCCATCCTCCGCCCAAGCTCTGGGGTTCCTCAACACTGCTTAGTGGAAGGGCGCCTGCGGAGATACCCAACCCACCATCGCTCACCAGGGGAAAGGCTGTCCTCGGCTGTCACCATCTGTCGTCGTCGGCTGCCCTCGGACGGCCCACAGACGGCCCCAGGGATATCCCGGGGCCGCTAGTGGCCTGCCAGGCCCAAGGGCTTGGGGTTCGTAGGTGATGTCCATGACGATGGGGTGCTCCGGCTTAAGCCGAGGTTCTCAGACGATGGGGGCGCCCTGAGGTGACGCAGCCCGATAAGGGCGTGGTTTCTTGATCTCGAAATGAAGAAGAAGCACCATCGAGATATGAGCCTCGTTCACCTGGTCCTGAGCAAGTACTGGACTCGCGGTTGCTACTACGCAGAGGAGGTCCATGGCACATCAGAAACGGAAGAGCGTGACCGGTTCCTGTTCAACCGGCAAACGGGCATCTCATATAGGAACGTGCCGTGGTCCGGCCCTCGCCAAATGGACCCCTACGACCGATCTTGGCACGAGGTCGGGGACTGCCCATGGGGCACCACCGTCTACAAAGGCGAGGGAAGTCCGCAGCCGACAACACCACATCTTGTTCTGAACGACATGGTTGGAACTCGCCACTGCTACGCAACAAAGAGGAACAAGGACGGAAGCCTACACTGCTTCGCCGACAGCAAGGACTACAAGAATGCTCCCGAAGACACTTCTTCGGATCCACGAGTCGGATCCCGGCACGATCTGAAGGATTGCCCTTGGCCAGAGGATGAGGTAAGGGGAATGAATCTCTTCTACCGCATGTTCGTGACAAAAGGATGAGCTGAACTCGCGGAATTCCTGGACTGGCCATCGGCGGTCATCCTCGCGTCTCTTTGCGACCAGTATCCGCAGCCGGTTGTAGACACCCCGCCAGTTGCCGTACTTCTCCGGGAGGTGCATCCACTGCGTCCCGGTCTGGAACTTAGAGGCGATCGCGTCGATCACCTCACGGTGATCCCGCCACCACCCACCCCGCTTCGGCGTCCGGTCCGGAAGTAACGGCTCGAGATCTACATCTGCCCGACCTCCCCCGAGCATCCGCACACCGACCTGATCCAGTGACGCGGCCGGGTCGCCTTGGTGCATCTGCGCAGACACGACACCCTCACGCAGACCGCCGCCGGGCACGCTCGCGGCTGTCGGGCATCAGGTGGGCGTACACCCGCAGCGCCAGAGCCGGGTCGGCATGCCCGGCGGCGGTCTGCGT
>NZ_MUNH01000126.1:3557-4175 GCF_002154615.1 Streptomyces recifensis | reverse complement strand
AGCGCCACGACGGTGAAGAAGGCGGGGGTCGGAGCCCGGCCGGTCTCGATCTTGCGGAGGGTCTCGGCGGAGATGCCGGCGACCGCGGCGACGTCGGTCATGCTCCGCGGGCCGCGCGCCTCGCGCAGCAGCCGGCCGAGCTGTTCGCCGCGCTCGCGCTCTTCGGGGGTCAGGGGGGTGCGCACCATGACACCCATTCTAATACCGGTATAGTAATTGGCATGGTTGAATTCAAGACGGACGCCTCCATCGATGCCATGTACGCGGCCGGCCAGGTGGTCGGGCGCGCCCTCACGGCGGTACGGAAGGCCGCTGACGTGGGCGTGAGCCTGCGCGAACTGGACGAGGTCGCCCGCGCCGTCCTGCGCGGGGCGGGCGCGACGTCACCCTTCCTCGGGTACCGGCCCTCCTTCGCCCCGACCCCCTTCCCGGCGGTGATCTGCGCCTCGGTGAACGACGCGATCGTGCACGGCATCCCCACCGGCTACCGCCTGCGCGACGGCGACCTCCTGTCCGTGGACTGCGGCGCCCTGCTCGACGGCTGGGCCGGTGACTCGGCGATCAGCTTCGTGGTCGGCCGCCCGCGCCCCGAGGACCTGACCCTGATCGACACCGCCG
>NZ_MUNH01000126.1:0-3550 GCF_002154615.1 Streptomyces recifensis | reverse complement strand
GCCCCGGCCGGGGCATGCCGCTGCGCCACGGGATGGTCCTGGCCATCGAGCCGATGCTGATCGCGAGCGGCCGGGACGGCTACCACCCCGACCCCGACGGCTGGACCCTGCGCACCGACGACGGCTCCCGCGCGGCCCACGCCGAGCACACGGTGGCCGTCACGGACGCGGGCCCGCGCGTCCTGACGGCCCGCGAACCGGTGAGGCAGCGCGCGGGATCGTGACGCGGGGCCCGCGGGGCCGCAGCCTGCGGGTGCCCTTCCCTCCTGGGCGTGCCATCGTTTCAAGAGTGGCCGGTCCGGGGTACCCGGCCGCTCCGCACGCGTCGTCTGCGAAGGACGGAAACGATGACCAGCGGCTACACCGGCCCCGAGGGCGACCCCTTCGGGGAGTTCTTCTCCCGCTTCTTCGGCGGCACCGGAAATCCGGGCCAGCCCGGCGGCCCCCGCCAGGTGGACATCGGCCGCCTGTTGAGCCAGCCCGCGCGCGAGCTGGTCAAGGGGGCCGCGCAGTACGCGGCGGAGCACGGCAGCCGGGATCTCGACACCCAGCACCTGCTGCGCGCCGCCCTGTCCAGCGAGCCCACCCGCAGTCTGCTCAGCCGGTCCGGGGCGAACCCGGACTCGATGGCCACCGAGATCGACGGCCGCGCCGGACCCGTGCAGCACCAGCCGGGCAACGTGCCGCCGACCGCGCTGTCCCTGACCCCGGCCGTGAAGCGGGCGCTGATGGAGGCGCACGAGATGGCACGGGCCAGCGGCGCCGGGTACATCGGCCCCGAGCACGTGCTGAGCGCCCTCGCCATGAACCCGGACTCGGCCGCCGGGCACATCCTGCACGCGGCCCGGTTCAAGGCGGAAGCGGCTCCGCCCGAGGCGCCGGAGACCGCCCAGGGCCGCCAGGACCGCCCCCGGCCCACGACCACGCCGACGCTGGACAAGTACGGGCGCGATCTGACCGAGCTGGCCCGCGAGAACCGCATCGACCCGGTGATCGGCCGGGAGAAGGAGATCGAGCAGACCATCGAGGTGCTGTCCCGGCGCGGGAAGAACAACCCGGTGCTGATCGGTGACGCGGGCGTCGGCAAGACCGCCGTGGTCGAGGGGCTGGCGCAGCGCATCGCGGACGGGGACGTGCCCGAGGGTCTGGAGGGGCGCCGGGTGGTGGCGCTGGACCTGACCGCGGTGGTGGCCGGCACCCGCTACCGGGGCGACTTCGAGGAGCGCCTGAACAACATCGTGCAGGAGATCCGCGCGCACTCGGACCAGCTGGTCGTGTTCATCGACGAGCTGCACACCGTCGTCGGCGCGGGCACCGGCGGCGAGGGCGGCGCGATGGACGCGGGCAACATCCTCAAGCCCGCCCTGGCCCGCGGTGAGCTGCACATCGTCGGCGCGACCACGCTGGAGGAGTTCCGGCGGATCGAGAAGGACGCGGCGCTGGCCCGCCGGTTCCAGCCGATCCAGGTACCGGAGCCGTCCGTCGAGGACGCGCTGGAGATCCTGCGCGGGCTGCGGGACCGCTACGAGGCCCACCACCAGGTCCGTTACACGGACGAGGCGCTGGCGGCGGCCGTGGAGCTGTCCGACCGCTATCTCACCAACCGGCGGCTGCCCGACAAGGCGATCGACCTGATCGACCAGGCGGGTGCGCGGGTACGGCTCGGCGCCCGGACCAAGGGCGCGGACGTGCGCGCGCTGGAGCGCGAGGCCGAGCAACTGGTCCGGGACAAGGACCAGGCGGTGGCGGACGAACAGTACGAGCAGGCGACCCAGTTGCGGGACCGTATCGCCGACATCCAGCGGCGGATCTCGGAGGCGGCCGACGACGGGGAGGTCGTCGAGGGGCAGAACCTCGAGGTGACGGCGGAGGCCATCGCCGAGGTGGTGTCCCGGCAGACCGGGGTGCCGGTGAGCCGGCTGACCCAGGAGGAGAAGGAGCGCCTGCTCGGCCTGGAGGAGCATCTGCACGAGCGGGTGGTCGGCCAGGACGAGGCGGTCAACGTGGTCGCGGACGCCGTACTGCGTTCCCGCGCGGGGCTGTCCAGCCCGGACCGGCCGATCGGCAGCTTCCTGTTCCTCGGTCCGACCGGGGTCGGCAAGACCGAACTGGCCCGCGCGCTGGCGGAGTCGCTGTTCGGCAGCGAGGACCGCATGGTGCGGCTCGACATGAGCGAGTACCAGGAGCGGCACACCGTCTCCCGGCTGGTCGGGGCGCCGCCCGGTTACGTCGGCCACGAGGAGGCGGGCCAGCTCACCGAGGTGGTGCGCCGGAACCCGTACTCGCTGCTGCTCCTGGACGAGGTGGAGAAGGCGCACCCGGACGTCTTCAACATCCTGCTCCAGGTGCTGGACGACGGCCGGCTCACCGACGCCCAGGGGCGGACGGTGGACTTCACCAACACGGTCATCGTGATGACCAGCAACCTGGGTTCGGACGTCATCACCCGGCGCGGTGCCGGGATCGGGTTCGGTCCCGGTGGCGCGGACGCGGACGAGGAGGCGCGGCGGGAGCAGATCCTGCGGCCGCTGCGGGAGCACTTCCGGCCGGAGTTCCTCAACCGGATCGACGAGATCGTGGTGTTCCGCCAGCTCACGCCCGAGCAACTGCGACGGATCACCGACCTGTTGCTCAACGGCACCCGCGAACTGTCCAGCGCGCGGGGCGTGAGCGTGGAGTTCACCGACGCGGCCGTGGACTGGCTGGCGGAGCGCGGCCATCAGCCGGAGTACGGTGCACGTCCGCTGCGCCGCACGATCCAGCGCGAGGTGGACAACCAGTTGTCGCGGCTGCTGCTGAACGGCACGGTGGCCGAGGGCGGCGAGGTGACGGTCGATGTGGCGGACGGGCGGCTGGACTTCCGGGTCCAGGGCCAGGAGGCCCAGCCGGCCGAGGCGCACCGCGAGGGCGCCTGAGACCCCTGGGGGCTTCGGGCGCCCGCGAGGTCAGCCCGTCGGGTTCACCACCATGGCCGACCCGCCGCCGCGCCGGGTCGTCTCGGCGGCGGCCAGCCACTTGCCGTCCGGCAGCCGTTGGACGCCGGTCGCGGCGCCGATCTCGGGGTTGAGCTTGAAGCTGTGCCCGAGCTGTTCCAGCCGGTCCCGCAACGCGCTGTCGTACAGGGCGGGTTCGAGTTCCGTCTGGGCTGCGTTGCGCTGGCTGGCGCGGGGCGCCGCGATGGCGTCGACCAGCGGGAGCCCCCGGTCGAGGAACTCGGTGAGGGTCTGGAGCACGGTGGTGATGATGGTGGCGCCGCCGGGCGAACCGAGCGCCACCACGGGCCGGTCGTGCCGGTCCAGGACGATGGTCGGGGAGATCGAGGAGCGCGGGCGCTTGCCGGGGCCGGGCAGGTTGGGGTCGGGGACGCCGGGGCTCGCGGGGGCGAAGGAGAAGTCGGTCAGCTCGTTGTTGAGCAGGAAGCCCCGGCCGGGAACGGTGATGCCGCTGCCCCCGGTCTGCTCGATGGTGATCGTGTAGGAGACGACGTTGCCCCACTTGTCGGACACGGTGAGGTGGGTGGTGTTCTCGCCCTCGTACCTGGCTCTTATAC
>NZ_MUNH01000125.1:0-13730 GCF_002154615.1 Streptomyces recifensis | reverse complement strand
GGCGGGGGAGTGCGGGCGGCGGAGTGCGGGCGGCCGCTACTGGTTGGCGGCCGCCGACGCCTGGGCCTCGCCGCGCCGCCGGATCTGGCGGAAGGAGAACTGGGCCAGGTCGTTGCCGGCCGCGAACACCTTGGTGTCCTTGGTCGTCACGTCCTTGCCGTTGGTGAACCCGGCGATGGTGAAGTAGGCGTACCGGCCGAGGGTGTTGGTGGTGGAGCGGCAGATCGCGGAGTCGCAGAACGCCTTGACGCCCTTGCCGGGCAGCGCGGCGACGATGCTCTTCTTGTCGGCGCGGTCCTTGAAGCGCTGGGCGTCGGTGTCGTTGTCGAAGACGGCGACGCCCACGGTGACGGCCACACCGTCCTTCACGTAGCTGACCCGCATCAGCCGGGTGCACTTCCCGGCGGCGAGCGCCTGGGCCAGGGTGCCGCCGGCGCCGGACGCGCAGTTCTTGCTGTCGCTGGTGGCGCCCTTCTTGTACACCGTCTCGCCCATGGTGAGCTGGGTGCCGGGGAACAGGGTCTCCGGGCTCAGCGGGGCGGTGTCCTTGTTGGCGCTGGCTATGAAGTCCTTCGGGTCCAGCGGCGGGGGCGCGCTGGTCGGGGCGAAGGAGGGGGCCGTGGTCGCCGTGCCGCCCGGCAGGGACGCGGTCGCGGGCAGGCTGGAGGGACCGCCCGCCCGGCTGTCCCCGCCCGCGTTCGACACGGCCATGGCGACGGCGGTGCCTATCGCGCCCGTGGCGAGCACGCCGCCCGCGACGAGCAGCACCTTGCGACGCTTCTTGCGGTTCTCCGAGGCGTCCGCGAGCGCGGCCCAGTCCGGGGTTCCGTCGTCGTCGCCGCTCTTCCACGGCTGCTGGGATTGAGGTGTCCAAGGGTCCCACTGAGACTGGGGACCCCCCTGCCCGTAACTCATGGGGCGCATCTTAGAGGGGGCCGCGAGGTCCCGGCGCGCCCGAGGGGAGCGGGTACGGAGGCGATACGGGGACCTTCGGCGCACGGGGGAACATTGCGGCAGGGAGGATTTCCGGCAAGCTCGTTTTGACCCGTCCGGGGGCGGCCCGGTAACCTAGCTCCTCGTTGTGTATTGGCTTGCTCATTCTCACGGGACGGGCCCTTACACCGGTCCACCGGGCCGATGACCAGCGATCTGCACGCGGTTGCGTCACCGCAGTGCGATCGAGGCTGTCGTGATCGTTTCGGTGACCTGTTCAGGACCATTCACTCGAAGCGAAGGCTACGAACCGTGCGTACGTACAGCCCCAAGCCCGGCGATGTGACGCGCCAGTGGTACGTCATCGACGCTCAGGACATCGTCCTGGGTCGTCTCGCCACCACCGCCGCGACCCTTCTCCGGGGCAAGCACAAGCCGATCTACGCGCCGCATGTCGACACCGGTGACTTCGTCATCGTCGTCAACGCCGACAAGGTGCACCTGTCCGGCAACAAGCGGACCCAGAAGATGGCTTACCGTCACTCCGGCTACCCGGGTGGTCTGCGCTCCGTCCGTTACGACGAGCTGCTGGACAAGAACCCCGAGAAGGCCGTCGAGAAGGCCGTCAAGGGCATGCTCCCCAAGAACTCCCTTGGCCGTCAGATGCTCTCGAAGCTGAAGGTCTACAAGGGTGACCAGCACCCGCACGCTGCCCAGCAGCCGGTGCCGTTCGAGATCACCCAGGTCGCGCAGTAATTCCGGCCACCCTTTAAGACTGAAGAGAATCTGAGGAGAATCGTGGCCGAGACCACCCCCGAGCAGCCGCTCGAAGAGACTGAGCTCGTCGACATCGAGAGCTACACCACCGAGACCGAGCTCCCCGTCGAGGGCGAGTACACGTCGGAGTCCCTCGCGTCCCGCTTCGGTGAGCCCCAGCCGGCCGCCGGCCTGGGCCGCCGCAAGAACGCCATCGCCCGCGTCCGGATCGTTCCGGGCACCGGCAAGTGGAAGATCAACGGTCGCACCCTCGAGGACTACTTCCCGAACAAGGTGCACCAGCAGGAAGTCAACGAGCCCTTCAAGGTGCTCGAGCTCGAAGGCCGCTACGACGTTGTCGCCCGCATCGCGGGTGGCGGTGTCTCCGGTCAGGCCGGTGCGCTCCGTCTCGGTGTCGCCCGTGCGCTGAACGAGGCGGACGTCGACAACAACCGCGGCGCCCTGAAGAAGGCCGGGTTCCTCAAGCGCGACGACCGTGCGGTCGAGCGCAAGAAGGCCGGTCTCAAGAAGGCCCGCAAGGCTCCGCAGTACAGCAAGCGCTAAACAGCGGCGCTTCGCGCGTACTCCGAACGCCCCGGCGGCACGCCCTGTGTGCCGCCGGGGCGTTCGTTTATCTCCGCCCAAGGGCGTATAACGACACAAGACGCTCAAAGTCTTGTGTGATCGGATGCTCGGGCGCATGCCATGATTCCTGGCAGCAGTGACGCTTCCTCGGGAGGACAAGTGGGACGACTCTTCGGTACCGACGGCGTGCGTGGCGTCGCCAACGCGGACCTGACGGCCGAGATGGCGCTCGGCCTGTCCGTCGCGGCGGCGCACGTGCTCGCCGAGGCGGGCACGTTCGAGGGCCATCGGCCGACCGCCGTGGTGGGCCGTGACCCGCGCGCGTCCGGGGAGTTCCTGGAGGCCGCCGTCGTCGCGGGCCTCGCCAGCGCGGGCGTGGACGTGTTCCGCGTCGGCGTGCTGCCCACGCCCGCCGTCGCCCACCTGACCGGCGCGCTCGGCGCCGACCTCGGTGTGATGCTGTCCGCCAGCCACAACGCGATGCCGGACAACGGCATCAAGTTCTTCGCCCGCGGCGGCCACAAGCTGGCGGACGAGCTGGAGGGCCGTATCGAGGCCGTCTACGAGTCGCACCGCCACGGCGAGCCCTGGGAGCGCCCCACCGGCGCCGGGGTCGGCCGGGTCCGCGACTACGAGGCGGGCTTCGAGACCTATGTCTCCCACCTGCTGTCGGTGCTGCCCAACCGGCTCGACGGGCTGAAGATCGTCCTGGACGAGGCGCACGGCGCGGCCGCCGGTGTCTCCCCGGAGGCGTTCTCCCGAGCCGGCGCGACCCTCGTCACCATCGGCGCCGAGCCGAACGGCCTCAACATCAACGACGGCTGCGGCTCGACCCACCTGGACCTGCTGAAGGCCGCCGTGCTGGAGCACGGCGCGGACCTCGGCATCGCGCACGACGGGGACGCCGACCGCTGTCTGGCCGTGGACCACACCGGCGAGGAGGTCGACGGCGACCAGATCCTCGCCGTGCTGGCGCTGGCGATGCGCGAGCGTTCCGAGCTGTCCGCCGACACCGTCGTGGCCACCGTCATGTCCAACCTGGGCTTCAAGCTCGCCATGGAGCGGGCCGGCATCCGCCTGGTGCAGACGGCCGTGGGCGACCGGTACGTGCTGGAGGAGATGAAGGAGCACGGCTACGCCCTCGGTGGCGAGCAGTCCGGGCACGTCATCATCCTGGACCACGCCACCACCGGTGACGGCACGCTCACCGGTCTGCTGCTGGCCGCTCGGGTCGCCGAGACCGGCCGGGCGCTGCGCGAGCTGGCGTCGGTGATGGACCGGCTGCCGCAGGTGCTGGTCAACGTCCCGGACGTGGACCGCTCCCGGGTGGGGACCTCGGCCGACCTCGCGGCCGCCGTGGGTGAGGCGGAGCGTGAACTCGGCCAGACCGGACGGGTGCTGCTGCGCCCCTCGGGCACGGAGCCGCTGGTGCGGGTGATGGTGGAGGCCGCCGACATCGACCAGGCCCGCACGATCGCCGGACGGCTGGCGGACGCGGTCAAGTCGGCGCTGGGCTAAGCGGCTTCGGGCGTCCCGCTCCTCGTGTCGTTTCCCGTCTTCGGGCCCTTCCTGCCCATCCTGGCCCAGAACGCCTTCTGGGCCAGGAGGGTCAGTACGCCCGCCACCACGATGCCGAACAGGTTCAGCAGCAGTTGCTCGCTGGAGCCGACGGTCTGCGCGGTGTCCCCGTAGGCGAGGGCCACGGCGGCGTTCGCGGCGGCCGGGACGGTGGTGACCGAGATGGCCACGCCGACCAGGGCGCCGGACTTGGCCGAGGTCAGCGAGAGCGTCCCCGCCGCGCCCGCGAGCAGCGCCACCACGAACGAGAAGGCGTCCGGCGCGTACACGAACCCGGTGTTGGGCCGGTCGCCCTCCAGTTGGGCCTTGCTGAACTGTCCGGCGGCGTCCATCAGCACGCTGAAGCCGACGGTGAGCGCTATGGCCACCGCGAAGCCGACGACCAGCGCCACCAGCGACCGGAACGCCAGCCGGGGCTTCCCGCGCACCAGCGCGGTACTGATCCCCGCCAGCGGCCCGAACTCGGGGCCCACCGCCATCGCGCCCACGATCAGCACGGCGTTGTCCAGCACCACCCCGCAGGCCGCGATCATCGTGGCGATGGCGAGGAAGGCGACGTAGGTCACCGAGAGGGTGGACTCCTCGTGGGTCTCCTCGACCAGGTGCTGCCACAGCACGGCGTCCGCGGCCTCGCCGGGCGCGTCCTTCTCGGCCTGCTCGGCGCGCGTCGACAGCGACAGGTCCACGTTGTCCGCGGCGATCGAACCGGTGCGGTCGATGCCGAGCTGCTGGAGCCGGGAGAGCAGGCCGTCGCCCGCCTCCCGTGCCACGTCGCACATCACCACGTCCCCGGCCGGGTCGCGGGCGGCGCCGGGCAGGACGACGAGGTGGGTGGCGCCGACCGTGGACTCGATCAGGCGCACCACCTCGTCGGTGCGGTCGGACGGGACGATCAGGCGCAGATGCAGCATGCGCCCATCCAACCCCCTCCCCGCTACAGCTTGCGCAGGCGCAGCCGCTGCACGGTGTGGTCGGGGCCCTTGCGGAGCTGGAGGGTGGCCCGGCCGCGGGTGGGGGCGATGTTCTCGGTCAGGTTGGGCTTGTTGATGGTCCGCCACAGCGTGCGCGCGTAGTCCACCGCCTCCTCCTCGGAGACCTGGGTGTACTTGCGGAAGTACGAGGACGGGTCCTGGAACGCCGTCTGCCGCAGCTTCTTGAACCGCTCCAGGTACCAGCGCTCGATGTCCTCACCGCTCGCGTCGACGTATACGCTGAAGTCGAAGTAGTCGGCGAGACCGACGCGGGTGCGGCCGTCGCTGCCGGGCAGGGCGGGCTGGAGGACGTTGAGGCCCTCGACGATGAGGATGTCCGGGCGGCGCACGGTGAGGCGCTCGCCGGGGACGATGTCGTAGATGAGGTGGGAGTAGACCGGTGCGGTGACCTCGTCCTTGCCGGCCTTGATGTCGGCGACGAAACGGGTCAGGGCGCGGCGGTCGTAGGACTCCGGGAAGCCCTTTCTGGACATCAGCCCGCGGGCCTGCAGCTCCTTCGTCGGCAACAGGAAACCGTCCGTCGTGACCAGCTCCACGCGGGGGTGCTCGGGCCACCGGGAGAGCAGTGCCTGGAGCAGGCGGGCCACGGTGGACTTGCCGACGGCCACCGAGCCCGCCACGCCTATGACGAAGGGGGTGCCGGACTGGGAGCCCTTCTCGCCCAGGAAGGTGTTCAGGGCGCCTCTGAGGCCGTCGGTGGCGCCGACGTAGAGGTTGAGCAGCCGGGAGAGCGGGAGGTAGATGTCCCGCACCTCGTCGAGGTCGATGACGTCGCCGAGGCCGCGCAGCTTCTCCACCTCCTCGGCGGTGAGCGGCTGCGGCGTCTTGTCGCGCAGCGCGCTCCACTCGGCGCGGGTGAGATCGACGTAGGGAGTCGCCTCCGGCCTGTGCCGGTGGGCGCTCCGGGGCATCGCGGAGACCGGTGAGATCACATTCCATTGTTAACGCTGTTTGAACGGGAGTGGGGGTGGGGTCGGTCACGTCCCGGCGATGAAATGTGTGAGCGTCGTGTGTGGCAGGGTCGAAAGTTGTCCGGAGACGTGGGGGCAACCGTTCTTACTGCTCAGTCGTCGTGTGAACGTGAGTTCGTACGATGCGGACACAGAGACTGGCGCTGAAATGGTGGATGGATGACCCTGAGGGAAGACGCGGTGGTGGCGGTCGAGGCCGAAGAGGAGCCCGCCGGGGAGTTGGCCACCGCACATGTCCGGGTGACACAGGCGCCCTCGGAGCCGAAGGAGGCCGCCCCGAGCATGCGGGGCAAGGGGCAGCGGCTGGCCGCGCTGGACGGGCTGCGGTTCCTGGCCGCCGTCGCGGTGGTGGTCTTCCACTTCACCGGGCAGACGCCGGACACGATGGAGCACATCTGGGGGCGCCCGTACCAGGCGATCTTCCCGGACTCGCACCGCTATCTGGCCTTCGGCCGGCTCGGGGTCGACCTGTTCTTCCTGATCAGCGGCTTCGTCATCTGCATGAGCGCCTGGGGCCGGTCGCCGCGGGACTTCTTCATCTCCCGCGTGACCCGGCTGTACCCGATGTACTGGATAGGCGTGCTGGTGTCGGCGGCCGTCATCTACCTCTTCGACACCCCGATGGGTCACCCGAACCCGCGGGTGGTCTTCGCCAACCTCACGATGCTCCAGAAGCCGCTCGGCGTGGACAACCTGGACTCGGTGTACTGGACGCTCTGGCCGGAGCTGTGCTTCTACCTGACGTTCTCGATCGTGGTGTGGAAGGGCCTCACCTACACCCGCGTCGCCGTGTTCGCCGGTATCTGGACGGTCGCCGCGGTGCTGGCCCCGGCCGCTCATCTGCCGCTGCTGACGGTCCTGGTCAACCCGGTCTCCGCGCCGTTCTTCATCGCGGGCATGGCGTTCTACCTGATGTACCGGTTCCGGGCGACCCCGCTGCTGTGGGGGATCGTGCTGATGTCGTGGCTGTTGGCGATGCACTTCATCCTCACCCCGCACGGCGGCCGGCTCGACTGGGACACCTGGCACCCGTGGCGCGGCTGGCTGGTGCTGACGATCACCGGCTTCTTCGCGCTGATCGCCGCCATCGCGCTCGGCTGGACCAGCCGCATCCAGTGGCGGTGGCTGAGCGTGGCGGGAACGATGACGTTCCCGCTGTACCTGCTGCACGACGTGATCGGCCTGACCGTCGCCCACCACTTCGGTGACCGGATGGACCCCCGCCTGCTGGTGGTGTCCACGGTGGCCGCGCTGGTCCTGCTCGCCTACGTGGTGCACCGGCTCGTGGAGCGCCCGATCGCGAAGTACATGCGCCGCTGGCTCAACAGCGCCTCCTTCGGCCTGGAGGCCCCTGCGGTACGCCGCGGCTGAGCCCGGAAGGGGGGGGCACCGCGTGGACGACCTTCACGTGGTGCCCCCCTTTTTTTGTCCGTTCGCGTCCTCGTACCCGAGTGAAAATTTCCGAATCCGGGCACGCGGAAGCGGTTTTGGACCGCTGACGGACCGTAGGCTGCGGCACATGTGCGGAATCGTGGGATACGTAGGGGCGCAGTCGGCGCTCGATGTCGTGATGGCCGGGCTGAAGCGGCTGGAGTACCGGGGCTACGACTCGGCCGGTGTCGCGGTGCTCGCGGACGGCGGCCTGGCCACGGCGAAGCGGGCCGGGAAGCTGGTCAACCTGGAGAAGGAGCTGGGCGAACACCCGCTCCCGGCCGGCACCACCGGCATCGGGCACACCCGCTGGGCCACCCACGGCGGCCCGACGGACGCCAACGCCCACCCGCACCTGGACAACGCGGGCCGGGTCGCGGTCGTGCACAACGGCATCATCGAGAACTTCGCCGTACTGCGCGCGGAACTCAGCGAGCGCGGCCACGACTTGGCCTCCGAGACGGACACCGAGGTGGTCGCGCACCTGCTGGCGGAGGAGTTCTCCGCGAGCGCCGACCTCGCGGAGGCGATGCGGCTGGTGTGCCGCCGCCTGGAAGGCGCGTTCACCCTCGTAGCGGTGCACGCCGACGAGCCGGACGTGGTCGTGGGCGCCCGCCGCAACTCCCCGCTGGTGGTGGGCGTCGGCGAGGGCGAGACCTTCCTCGCCTCCGACGTGGCCGCGTTCATCGCGCACACCCGCGAGGCCATCGAGCTGGGCCAGGACCAGGTGGTAGAGCTGCGCCGCGACGGCGTCACGGTGACCGGGTTCGACGGCAGCCCGGCCGAGGTCCGCGCCTACCACGTCGACTGGGACGCCTCGGCCGCCGAGAAGGGCGGCTACGACTACTTTATGCTCAAGGAGATCGCCGAGCAGCCCAAGGCCGTCGCCGACACCCTCCTCGGCCGCATCGACCCCTCCGGCTCGCTCACCCTGGACGAGGTCCGGATCGGCGCGGCCGAGCTGCGCGAGGTCGACAAGGTCGTCATCGTCGCCTGCGGCACCGCCTTCCACGCCGGGCTGATCGCCAAGTACGCCATCGAGCACTGGACCCGCATCCCCTGCGAGGTCGAGCTGGCCAGCGAGTTCCGCTACCGGGACCCGATCCTGGACGGGCGTTCGCTGGTCATCGCCATCTCCCAGTCCGGCGAGACCATGGACACCCTGATGGCGCTCAGGCACGCCCGCGAGCAGGGCTCCAAGGTGCTGGCCATCTGCAACACCAACGGCTCGACCATCCCGCGCGAGTCCGACGCCGTGCTCTACACGCACGCCGGCCCCGAGGTCGCCGTCGCCTCCACCAAGGCGTTCCTGACCCAGCTGGTCGCGTGCTACCTCGTCGCCCTCTATCTGGGCCAGGTGCGCGGCACCAAGTGGGGCGACGAGATCCGGGACGTCATCCGCGACCTCTCCCGGATCTCCGGCGCGGTCGACCGGGTCCTGGAGACCATGGAGCCGGTACGGGAACTCGCCCGCTCGCTGGCGGAGAAGAACACGGTGCTCTTCCTCGGCCGCCATGTGGGCTACCCCGTCGCCCTGGAGGGTGCCCTCAAGCTCAAGGAACTCGCCTACATGCACGCCGAGGGCTTCGCGGCGGGCGAGCTGAAGCACGGCCCGATCGCGCTGATCGAGCAGGACATGCCGGTCGTCGTCATCGTGCCCTCCCCGCGCGGCCGTTCCGTGCTGCACGACAAGATCGTCTCCAACATCCAGGAGATCCGCGCCCGCGGCGCCCGCACCATCGTCATCGCCGAGGAGGGCGACGAGGCGGTCGTCCCGTACGCCGACCACGTCGTCCGCATCCCGGCCACGCCCACCCTGCTCCAGCCGCTGGTCTCGGCGGTGCCGCTGCAGGTGTTCGCCTGCGAACTGGCCACCGCGCGCGGCAACGAGGTGGACCAGCCGAGGAACCTGGCGAAGTCGGTGACGGTGGAGTAGGGGAGCGGCCGTAGGCTCCCGGCATGAGCATCATCGGGGTCGGGATCGACGTGGCCGAGATCGACCGGTTCCGGGCGGCGCTGGAGCGCACGCCCAACCTGGCCGCCCGGCTGTTCGTCGCCGGGGAGCTGACGCTGCCGGGCGGGGAGCGGCGCGGGATCGCCTCGCTCGCCGCCCGCTTCGCCGCCAAGGAGGCCCTCGCCAAGGCGCTGGGCGCCCCCGCCGGGCTGCTGTGGACCGATGCCGAGGTGTACGTCGAGGCCAGCGGGCAGCCCCGGCTGCGGGTCAAGGGCACCGTCGCGGCCCGCGCGGCCGAGCTGGGGGTGCGCTCCTGGCACGTCTCGCTCAGCCACGACGCGGGCGTGGCCTCCGCCGTGGTGATCGCCGAGGGGTGAACCATCCGGGTGCGAGGGCCCGCGATTCGGGGGCAGACTCGGACCCATGCGTACTGCGTACAGCGTGGAGACGGTACGGGCCGCCGAGCGCGCCCTGATGGCCCGGCTGCCCGAGGGCACCCTGATGCAGCGGGCGGCCGCCGGACTGGCCGCCGCCTGCGCCGAGTTCCTCGGGCGGGTGTACGGCAGCCGGGTGGTGCTGCTCGTCGGCAGCGGCGACAACGGCGGTGACGCGCTGTACGCCGGGGCGCGGCTGCGGCGGCGCGGCGCCGGCGTCACCGCCGTCCTCCTTGCGCCCGACCGCGCCCACGAGGGCGGCCTCGCCGCGCTGCGCCAGGCGGGCGGCGACGTCATCGGCCCCGAGCGGGCGCTCGGCGCGATCGAGCGGGCCGACCTCGTGGTGGACGGTGTCGTCGGCATCGGCGGCAAGGGGGGCCTCAGGCCCGACGCCGCCCGCCTCGCCTCGGCCGCCGAGCGGGCGCGGGCCGCGATCGTCGCCGTGGACCTGCCCAGCGGGGTCGACGCGGACACCGGCGAGGTGTCCGGCTCCGCCGTACGCGCCGACCTCACCGTCACCTTCGGCGCCTACAAGCCCGGCCTGCTGATCGACCCCGGCCGGGAGTACGCCGGGACGGTACGGCTCGTCGAGATCGGCCTCGAACTCCCCCCGGACCCGGTGCTTCAGGCCCTCCAGCACGAGGACGTGGCCCGGCTGCTGCCCCGGCCCGGCGCGGAGAGCGACAAGTACCGGCGCGGGGTGCTCGGCATCGCCGCCGGCTCCGCGCGCTACCCCGGCGCCGCCGTGCTCGCCGTCTCCGGCGCGCTGCGCGGCGGCGCGGGCGCCGTACGGTACGTCGGTCCCGCCGGGGACGCGGTCATCGCCCGCTTCCCCGAGACCCTCGTCTCCGACCAGGGACCCGACCACGCGGGCCGGGTGCAGGCGTGGGTGGTGGGACCGGGCGCCGGGGACGACGCGGCGACCGTGGCGAAGGTGCTCGGCGCCGACGTACCCGTGCTGCTGGACGCCGACGGGCTGCGGCTGGCCGACCGCGACCTCGTACGCGGGCGCACCGCGCCGACCCTGATGACCCCTCACGCCGGGGAGGCCGCCGCCCTGCTGGCGGTGCGGCGGGAGGAGGTCGAGGCGGCCCGGCTGACCTCGGTGCGCGAACTGGCCGCCGCCTACCGGGCGACGGTGCTGCTGAAGGGCTCCACCACGCTGGTCGCCGACCCCGGTGGCGGCCCGGTACGGGTCAACCCCACCGGCACCGGCTGGCTGGCCACCGCCGGAAGCGGTGACGTGCTGTCAGGGCTCGCCGGATCGCTGCTCGCCTCCCGCCTGTCCGCGCTGGACGCGGCGAGCGTCGCCGCCTACCTGCACGGCCTCGCCGGGCGCCTGGCCTCGCGCGGCGTCCCCATCGCCGCGCTGGACATCGCCGAGCACCTCCCGGACGCCTGGCGGGACGTGGTGCGGGACTGAGCACGGCGGATCGCCGAGGAGTGCGGCCGGGGGCCGCCGACGCCCTCTGAGAGACTGGGGGCGCCATGAACGAGACTTCCGCTGTGCCGACCGCGCCCCTGCGCGCCCGCGCCGAGATCGATCTGGGTGCCCTGCGCGCCAACGTCCGGGCGCTGCGCGCCCGTGCCAAGAGCGCCCACCTGATGGCCGTCGTCAAGTCGGACGCGTACGGCCACGGTGCCGTGCCGTGCGCCCGCGCGGCCCTGGAGGCCGGGGCGACCTGGCTGGGCACGGCCACCCCGGAGGAGGCCCTCGCCCTGCGCGCGGCCGGGCTGCCGGGCCGGATCATGTGCTGGCTCTGGGTGCCCGGCGGGCCCTGGCGGACGGCGATCGAGGCCGACCTCGACGTCGCGGTCAGCGGGATGTGGGCGCTGCGCGAGGTCGGCGACGCCGCCCGCGAGGCGGGGAGGCCCGCGCGGGTGCAGCTCAAGGCCGACACCGGGCTCGGCCGCAACGGCTGCCAGCCCGAGGACTGGCCCGAACTGGTCGGCGCCGCGCTGGAGGCCGAGGCCGCCGGGCTGATCCAGGTCACCGGACTGTGGTCCCACTTCGCCTGTGCCGACGAGCCCGGCCACCCCTCCATCGCCGCCCAGCTCACCCGGTTCCGGGAGATGGTGGCGTACGCCGAGGAGCGGGGCGTGGCGCCCGAGGTGCGGCACATCGCCAACTCCCCGGCCACGCTGACCCTTCCGGAGACCCACTTCGACCTCGTCCGTACCGGCATCGCGATGTACGGCATCTCGCCCAGCCCCGAGCTGGGCACCCCGGCCGACTTCGGGCTGCGCCCGGTGATGACGCTGAGCGCGTCGCTGGCGCTGGTCAAGCGAGTGCCGGGCGGGCACGGCGTCAGCTACGGCCACCACTACGTCACCCCCGGCGAGACCACCCTCGGACTGGTGCCGCTGGGCTACGCCGACGGCATCCCCCGGCACGCCTCGGACGGCGGCCCGGTGCTGATCGACGGCAAGCTGCGGACCGTCGCGGGGCGGGTGGCGATGGACCAGTTCGTGGTCGACCTCGGCGGCGAGGAGCCCCGGCCGGGCACGCGGGCCGTGCTGTTCGGGCCCGGCGACGGGGGCGAGCCCACCGCCGAGGACTGGGCGCAGGTGTGCGGCACGATCGCGTACGAGATCGTCACCCGGATCGGCACCCGCGTGCCCCGCGTCCATGTGAACGGATGACCCCTGCGGGTACCGGGCACGCTACTGTCCGGTAGCTCCAGGGCGCACGGGCCCGGCGGACGGCAGTATGGCGAGGAGGAACGGCACGTGAGCGAGAGCAGTGCGGAGGCCGTCGTGGACGCGGTGGCCGCGACGGCCGCGTCCGGCGGCTGGCGCAGGGCGACCGGTCTCGCCGGCGCCGCGATAGGCGTCCTGGCCGCCAGCGCGGCGGCCGGGGTCGCCATAGAGCGGATGACGGTCGGCCGCGGCATACGCCGCAAGGCCGTCCTGGCGCTGGACTCCGCCGGCCCCTACGGCACCCTGCGCGGCACCCCCGGCAAGGCCGTCTCCGACGACGGCACCGAGCTGCACTACGAGGTCGACGACGTGGAGCCCGACCCCGGCCCGAACGTCTCCCCGCGCCGCCGCAGGCTCTTCGGCCGCAAGGCGCCCGCCCCGGTGACCGTCGTCTTCTGCCACGGCTACTGCCTCGGCCAGGACTCCTGGCACTTCCAGCGGGCCGCCCTGCGCGGCGTCGTCCGCACCGTCCACTGGGACCAGCGCAGCCACGGGGAGTCCGGGCGGGGCGTGGCCCAGATCCGTGACGGGCTGCCCGTCACCATCGACCAGCTCGGCCGGGACCTCAGGGCGGTGCTGGACGCTGCCGTGCCCGAGGGGCCCGTGGTGCTGGTGGGGCACTCGATGGGCGGGATGACGGTGATGGCGCTGGCCGCGCAGTTCCCGGAGTACATCCGGGACCGGGTCGTCGCGACCGCGTTCGTCGGCACCTCCTCCGGGCGGCTCGGCGAGGTCAACTTCGGGCTCCCGGTGGCCGGGGTCAACGCCGTGCGCCGGGTGCTGCCGGGCGTGCTGAAGGCGCTCGGGCAGCAGGCGGAGCTGGTGGAGAAGGGGCGCCGGGCCACCGCGGACCTGTTCGCCGGGGTGATCAAGCGGTACTCGTTCGCGGGGCGGGACATCGACCCGGCGGTCGCGCGGTTCGCGGAGCGGATGATCGAGTCCACGCCGATCGACGTGGTCGCGGAGTTCTACCCGGCCTTCACCGACCACGACAAGACCGAGGCGCTGGCCTGCTTCCAGGACATGCCGGTGCTGGTGCTCGCCGGGGTGCGGGACCTGGTCACGCCGAGCGAGCACAGCGAGGCCATCGCGGACCTGCTGCCCGACGCCGAGCTGGTGCTCGTGCCGGACGCCGGGCACCTGGTGATGCTGGAGCACCCCGAGGTCGTCACCGACCGCCTCGCGGACCTGCTGACCCGCGCGGGAGCCGTACCGGCAGGGGCTACCGTAAGCGGTTATGGAAGAGGCAGTAGCACCGCACAACCCGGCTGAGACCCGGCTCACCGTCACCTCCCCCGAGCAGATGCGGGAGCTTGGCCTGAGACTGGCCGGGCTGCTGCGCGCGGGCGACCTGGTGATGCTGACCGGGGAGCTGGGCGCGGGCAAGACGACGCTG
>NZ_MUNH01000124.1:0-22268 GCF_002154615.1 Streptomyces recifensis | reverse complement strand
CGAGGCGCGGCTGGGGCGGGGGGAGGGGCCGCCCGCGCCGGGGACCACGCTGTTCGACACGCAGACGGGGTTCGCGGTGCGGCGCTGGTGTCCGCCGCTGCTCGGCCTGGAGCCGCACTGTCCGCCCGCCCGCTATCTGGCCCGGCGCCGCGAACTGGGCGTGCTGGAGGCCGGGCGCAGGCTGCTGCGCGGGTCCGGGATCACCACCTACCTGGTCTCCAGCGGGTTGCCGGACGACCTCACCGGGCCCGAGGAGATGGCCGCCGCCGGGGACGCGGCGGCGCGCGAGGTGGTCCGGCTGGAGCCGCTGGCCGAGCAGGTCGCGGACACCTCGGGCACGGTCGCCTCGTTCCTCGCCAATCTCGCCGAGGCGGTGCACGGGGCCGCCACGCACGCCGTCGCCTTCGCCGCCACGGCCTTCCTCGCGGGCCAAGGTGCCGCTCTCGCCCCCGAGCCACCGGGGCCCGGCGCGGTACGGAGCGCCGCCGCCCGCTGGCTGGCCGGACGGCGCGTGGGGGAGGAGCTGGCCGACCCCGTCCTGCTGGGCCACCTGCTGTGGACCGCGGTGGCCACGGGCCGCCCGCTCCAGCTGCACGCCGGCCCCGAGGAGCCCGGCCCGCGTACCGACCCCGCTCCGCTGGCCGGCTTCGTACGGGCCACCGCGGGCCTCGGCACCGACCTGGTCCTGCTGCCCGGCCTCTTCCACCACCGGTACGCGGCCCGGCTGGCCGGCGCCCATACCCACGTCTACGCCGACTCCGGCGCCGCCCTCGCCCGTACCGGCGCCCGCGCGGCCGCGATCCTCGCGGACATCCTGGAACTCGCCCCCTTCGGCAAGGTCCTCTTCTCCACCGGCGCCCAGTCCCTGCCCGAACTCCACGTGGTGGGCGCCCACCTCTTCCGCGAGTCCCTCGACCGGGTCCTCGGCACCTGGCTCACCGAGGGCGCCTGCAGCCCCACCGACGCCCGCCGAGTGGCGCACCTCCTGGCGTCCGAGAACGCCCACCGGGTGTACGGGCTGAGCTGACCTCTGTACGGGCGGCGCCCCGTCCCCGACACTCGCCCCATGCCGACCGAAGCGCTCATCTCCCGCTTCCTGGACGACCTCGCCCCCTTCCGCCCGCTCGCCGTCTGGGCCCACGGCTCACTGGGCGGCGGGGACTACCAGGAGGGCCGCAGCGACCTGGACCTCGTCGCGGTCCTGCCCGGCCCGCTGACCCCGGCCTCCGTACGCCGCCTGATCGTGCTGCACCGGCACTTGCGCGCCGAGCCACTGGCGGACCGGCTGCACTGCTCGTACCTGACCCCGCCCGCGGCGGCCGAGCCGGAGAGGCCGCACCTGACCTGGGCGCACGGCCGCGTCACGCGCCGTCCGGTCACCCCCGTGACCCGGAGCGAGCTGCACGAGTTCGGCCGGGTGCTGCACGGGGCGCCGCCCGCCGCGTATCTGCCGCCGGTGCCGGACCGGCAGCTGCGGGACTTCGTCGCGGCCGACCAGCGGGACTTCTGGCGCCCGGCCGTGGACAAGGAGCGGCTCTGGAGGGAGGACATCTGGGTCGACCTCGGCCTGCTGACCTTCGCCCGCGCCACCGTGACCCTGCGCGAGGGGCGGCTGATCTCCAAGCGTCAGGCGCTCACCGAGCTGCCCGCACTGGGGGCGCCGCGCGAGGTCGTCGAGGACATCACGCGGCGGCGCTACGGGGAACACGGCCCCGGACCCTCGCCGGACCGCAGGGCCCGGCTGACCCGTGCCTACCTCGGACCGGCCATCGACGCACTGGTGGCCGGGTACCGCTGACTCAGGCCGGGGTGCCCACCGAGACCTCCGCCGCCGGACCCGGCACCGGGGCCGGGGTGGCCGGGCGTTCACGGAGGGAGAGGAGGACGCGGAGAGTGGCGATCCACATGAGGCAGGAGCCGAGCATGTGCAGGGCGACCAGGGCCTCGGGGAGGTGGGTGAAGTACTGGATGTAGCCGATGACACCCTGGGCCAGAAGGATCACGAAGAGGTCGCGGGTCCGGGACAGGGGGCCCTTGGGGGCGTCGACCGCCTTCAGGACGAACCAGAGGGCGAAGGTCAGGGTCACCACGATCCACGCCAGCACCGCGTGCAGCTTGGCGATCATCTCCCAGTCCAGCGGGATGCGCGCCACCTCGGAGGAGTCGCCCGCGTGCGGACCGGCGCCGGTCACCACCGTGCCGACCGCGATCAGCAGCACGGCCGCGGCCACCAGGAACCACACGAGCTGCCGTACCGCCCCGCCGACCAGCGGGCGCGCTTCCGCGTCACCCTCACGGGTGCGCTGCCACGTCACGGTGGCCACGGTGATCAGCGCCGTGGACAGCAGGAAGTGCGCCGCGACCGTGTACGGGTTCAGTCCGACCAGCACCACGATGCCGCCGAGCACCGCGTTGCCCATGACCACCCAGAACTGCGCCCAGCCGAGCCGGGTCAGGTCGCGCCGCCACGGCTTCCGGGAGCGGGCGGCGATGATCGCCCATCCGACGGCCGCGCAGAGCACGTAGGTCAGCATGCGGTTGCCGAACTCGATGACGCCGTGCACGCCCATGGCGCGGGTGGTGGTCAGCGAGTCGTCGGTGCAGGTGGGCCAGGTCGGGCAGCCGAGCCCGGATCCGGTCAGGCGCACCGCGCCGCCGGTGACCACGATGACCACCGACATCACGAGAGCGGCGAGCGCGGCCCGGCGGACGGTCCGGGGGTCCGGGGTCCAGCGGTCGGCGATGAAGGCGAGCGGGTTGCGGAGGGCCGCCGCGGCGTCGGCGGGGGTCAGCTTTGGCACGCGCACCATGGTAGGCGCCCGCTTGTGCACACTTTCACGAGGGGCGCCCCTCGGCCGCGGGCGCACCTACTCCCAGCGGAAGAACTTCCCCGCCGCGGCGAGGCCCACGACCGCCCACACCGCGAGGATCGCCAGGTCGCCCCAGGGCATCCCGGCGCCGTGCTGGAGCACGTCCCGCAGACCGTCGGAGAGCGCGGAGATCGGCAGCAGCCCGAGGACGTGCTGCCCGGCGGAGCCGAACTTCTCCAGCGGCACGATCACCCCGCCGCCGACCAGCAGCAGCAGGAAGACCAGGTTGGCCGCGGCCAGCGTGGCCTCCGCCTTCAGCGTCCCCGCCATCAGCAGCCCGAGCCCGGAGAACGCGGCCGTACCGAGGACGAGCAGCAGCAGGACGGCGGCCGGACTGCCGTGCGGGGACCAGCCCAGCGCGAAGGCGATGACGGTCAGCAGGACGACCTGGAGGACCTCGGTGACCAGCACCGCGGCCGTCTTCGCGGTCATCAGGCCCCAGCGCGGCAGCGGCGAGGAGGCCAGCCGCTTCAGCACGCCGTAGCGCCGCTCGAAGCCGGTGGCGATGGCCTGTCCGGTGAACGCCGTGGACATCACCGCCAGCGCCAGGATGCCGGGGGTGAGGAAGTCCACCGCCCTGCCGGACCCGGTGTCCACGATGTCCACCGAGCTGAACAGCACCAGCAGCAGGGTCGGGATCACCACGGTCAGCAACAGCTGCTCGCCGTTGCGCAGCAGCATCCGCGTCTCCAGCGCGGCCTGCGCGCCGATCATGCGCGGGAGCGGGGCCGCTCCTGGCCTGGGGGCGTACGTGCCCGGCGCGGTGGTCATGAGCGCAGCTCCTTGCCGGTCAGTTCCAGGAAGACGTCTTCGAGGGTGTGCCGCTCCACCGAGATACGGTCCGGCATCACCCCGTGCTGCGCGCACCAGGAGGTCACGGTGGCGAGCAGCTGCGGGTCTATCTTGCCGCTCACCCGGTACCCGCCCGGCGTCAGCTCGTCGGCCGTGCAGTCGGCCGGCAGCGCCTTGAGCAGCGAGGCCACGTCCAGTCCGGGGCGCCCGCTGAAGCGCAGGGTGTTCTCGGCGCCGTCGCGGCACAGCTCCTCCGGGGAGCCCTGGGCGATGACCCGGCCCCCGTCGATGATCGCCACGTCGTCCGCGAGCTGCTCCGCCTCGTCCATGTGGTGCGTGGTCAGGATCACCGAGACCCCGTCGGTGCGCAGGTCCCGTACCAGGTCCCAGGTGGCGCGGCGGGCCTGCGGGTCGAGACCGGCGGTCGGCTCGTCCAGGAAGACCAGCTCGGGGCGGCCGACGACGGCCATGGCGAGCGCGAGCCGCTGCTGCTGGCCGCCGGACAGCCGCCGGTAGGAGGTCCGGCCGCAGGAGCCGAGCCCGAGCCGTTCGATCAGGGCGTCCACGTCCAGGGGGTGCGCGTGCAGCCTGGCGACGTGCCGCAGCATCTCGTCGGCGCGGGCGCCGGAGTAGACACCGCCGGACTGGAGCATCACCCCGACCCGGGGGCGCAGCGCGGCCGCGTCCCGCACCGGGTCGAGGCCCAGGACGCGCACGGTGCCGGAGTCCGGGGTGCGGTATCCCTCGCAGGTCTCGACCGTGGTCGTCTTGCCGGCGCCGTTGGGACCGAGGACGGCGGTCACGCCCGGCCGGGCCTCCAGGTCGAGGCCGTCCACCGCGGTCTTCCGCCCGTACCGCTTCACCAGGGCCTGGACCTGGACCACGGGGTCACTATGCATGGGTCCAGAGTCTAGGGAGGCGCGGCGGGGCTCAGGCGTGGGGGTGCTGGAAACCGGCCTCGCGGGGCCGGTGCAGCGGGAGCCAGCGCTCGGCGTAGGCCACCGCGTCCGCGACCGGGAACAGCCGGGCCACGGCGGCGCCGACCCGGCTCCGCAGGACCGGGCGGTCCCGCTCGAAGTCCTGGCCCAGTTCGTCGAAGCGGTCGGAGGTGATGGACACCTCGGTCACCGTCTCCCAGCCGCCGGGGCCGGGCCGCCCGACCTCCACCGTCGGCGCGGGTATCCGGTACTCGGCCAGGTGGAAGCTGGTGCAGGCGTGGTAGCCCACGCCCAGCAGCAGTACCCGGGCGCCGAGCCGCTCCAGGCGGGCCAGCGGGCTCCGCTCACCGAGCCGGCAGTCCGGGGCGTGGCCGTGGGTGATCTCGGCGGCGCGGGGGCCGAGCGCGGCGAACGAGGTCTGCGGGTGTGCGCTGCGCCGGGCGCCGGGCCAGGTGCGCACGGTCTCCGGGACGACCCCGACCCCGCGCGAGGGGGTGGTGCGCGGGTCGTAGGGCGGCATGGTGGCGCGTACCGTCTCCCACCACTCGGGCGGCACCGGGGGCGCGTGCCACAGCTCGGGGTCGGAGAGGCCGGCGGACTGGGTGGGGACGACCAGGGTGCCGTCCGGGCCGAGGGCGTCGAGGAGGCCCTGGACGACGGCGACGGCCCCGCCGTTCACCCACCCGAGGGAACTCAGCGAGGAGTGCACGAGCAGGGTCTCGCCGGGCTCGACACCCAGCTCCAGGAGCTGTTCGGCGAGGGCGGAACGGGTAACCAGGGGGCCTGCTGGGACGGGGGTCGGCATGGCGCGGAGTCTGCCCGGCCGAGGTGCCGACCGCCAGCGGTTTTGCCTGGTGAGGGGTGCCGCGATCGGTGTCCTGGAGATCGTTTCCGCAGGTCAGGTTAGGTCGGCCTAAGTGACGCAGGGCACCGTCGATCGCTTCCGGCCTGGCTTGTCAGGCTCCGAAGAATTACGCAACAATAGCGTTGTGAAAAACGTCGGCGAGGCTCGGGAGACCCCCACGGGGCCCCAGGAAGAGCTAGCGACCGGTGAGCGTTCGACGCGCAACCGGGTCGCGCGGTCCATCCTGGACCACGGCCCGTCGACCGTCGCCGAACTGGCCGGCCGGCTGGGCCTCACCCAGGCCGCCGTGCGCCGGCATCTGGACGCGCTGGCCGCCGACGACGTCGTGCAGGCACGCGAGCAGCGGGTGTACGGAGCCCGTACCCGCGGCCGCCCCGCGAAGGTCTTCGCCCTGACCGCCTGCGGCCGGGACGCCTTCGACCAGTCCTACGACCAGCTCGCCGCCGACGCCATGCGCTGGATCGCCGAGCGCGAGGGCGGGGACGAGGCCGTCGCCGCCTTCGCCCGCGCCCGCATCGCCGCCCAGGCCGCCGCCTACCGCCGGGCCGTCGAGGGAGTGGAGCCCGAGCGCCGCGCCGAAGCCCTGGCCAGGGCCTTGACCGCGGACGGGTACGCTGCTACGGCACGCAGTGCCCCCCTCCCGCAACAGGGTGAGCAGCTCTGCCAGCACCACTGTCCGGTCGCCCACGTCGCCGAGCAGTTCCCCCAGCTCTGCGAGGCGGAGACGGAGTTCTTCGCCGAGCTGCTGGGAACCCACGTCCAGCGACTGGCGACCATCGCGCACGGCGACGGCGTCTGCACGACGTTCATCCCCAAGATTTCCAAGACCGACAAGTCCGATCAGAGCCACCACGCAAGCACGGCCGGGAGGAACCCCGCATGACGCTCCCCACGGAGACTGCCCACCCCGAACTCGAGGGTCTGGGCAAGTACGAATACGGCTGGGCCGACTCCGACGTAGCCGGCGCCTCGGCCAAGCGCGGCCTGAGCGAGGCCGTCGTCCGCGACATCTCGGACAAGAAGTCCGAGCCGGAGTGGATGACCAAGCTCCGCCTCAAGGGTCTGAAGCTGTTCGAGAAGAAGCCCATGCCCAACTGGGGCTCGGACCTCTCGGGCATCGACTTCGACAACATCAAGTACTTCGTGCGCTCCACGGAGAAGCAGGCGGAGTCCTGGGAGGACCTGCCCGAGGACATCAAGAACACCTACGACAAGCTGGGCATCCCGGAGGCCGAGAAGCAGCGCCTCGTCGCCGGTGTCGCCGCCCAGTACGAGTCGGAGGTCGTCTACCACCAGATCCGCGAGGACCTGGAGGAGCAGGGCGTCATCTTCCTGGACACCGACACCGCGCTCCGCGAGCACCCCGAGCTGTTCAAGGAGTACTTCGGCACCGTCATCCCGGTCGGTGACAACAAGTTCGCCTCGCTGAACACGGCCGTGTGGTCCGGCGGCTCCTTCATCTACGTGCCGAAGGGCGTGCACGTGGAGATCCCGCTCCAGGCCTACTTCCGGATCAACACCGAGAACATGGGCCAGTTCGAGCGGACGCTGATCATCGTCGACGAGGACGCCTACGTCCACTACGTCGAGGGCTGCACCGCGCCGATCTACAAGTCGGACTCGCTGCACTCTGCGGTCGTCGAGATCATCGTCAAGAAGGGCGCCCGCTGCCGTTACACGACCATCCAGAACTGGTCGAACAACGTCTACAACCTGGTCACCAAGCGCGCCGTCGCCTACGAAGGCGCCACCATGGAGTGGGTCGATGGCAACATCGGCTCCAAGGTGACCATGAAGTACCCGGCCGTCTACCTGATGGGCGAGCACGCCAAGGGCGAGACCCTCTCCATCGCCTTCGCGGGCGAGGGCCAGCACCAGGACGCCGGCGCCAAGATGGTCCACATGGCGCCCAACACGTCGTCCAACATCGTCTCGAAGTCGGTGGCGCGCGGCGGCGGCCGTACCTCCTACCGCGGTCTCATCGAGATCGGCGAGGGCGCGGCCGGATCGAAGTCCAACGTGCTGTGCGACGCGCTGCTCGTCGACACGATCTCCCGCTCGGACACCTACCCCTACGTCGACGTCCGCGAGGACGACGTCTCCATGGGTCACGAGGCGACCGTCTCCAAGGTCTCCGAGGACCAGCTCTTCTACCTGATGAGCCGCGGCCTCTCCGAGGACGAGGCGATGGCGATGATCGTGCGCGGCTTCGTCGAGCCGATCGCCAAGGAGCTGCCGATGGAGTACGCGCTGGAGCTCAACCGGCTGATCGAGCTGCAGATGGAGGGCGCGGTCGGCTGACCCGCCGCCCGTACCCCGTCACGCCACACACGCAGCCACCTACGCACCAGAAAGCGAGCACCCCGACAGCCATGGCTGAGCAGAACATCCCCGTGGGGTCCACCACCGCGGGCTCGATCGCGGTCGCCGCGGAGTCGACCGTCGCCACGCGCATGAGCGCGCCCCCCTCCTACGACGTCGCGGACTTCCCCGTCCCGCACGGCCGGGAGGAGGAGTGGCGGTTCACTCCGCTGGAGCGGCTGCGCGGCCTGCACGACGGCACCGCCGTCGCCACGGGCGAGGGCCTGAAGGTCGTCGTCGAGGCCCCCGAGGGCGTCACCGTCGAGAACGTCGGCCGTGACGACGCCCGGCTCGGCAAGGCCGGCACGCCGGTCGACCGCGTCGCCGCCCAGGCGTACTCCGCCTTCGAGCAGGCGTCGGTCGTCACCGTGCCCAAGGAGACCGTCCTCACCGAGCCGATCCGCATCGCGGTGCACGGCGAGGGCGGCACCGCCTTCGGCCACCAGGTGATCGAACTGGGTGCCTTCGCCGAGGCCCTCGTCGTCATCGACCACACCGGTGACGCGGTGCTCGCCGCCAACGTCGACTACGTGCTCGGTGACGGCGCCAAGCTGACCGTCGTCTCCGTCCAGGACTGGGACGACAAGGCCGTGCACGTGGCCCAGCACAACGCCCTGGTCGGCCGCGACGCCTCCTTCAAGTCCGTGGTCGTCACCTTCGGCGGCGACGTGGTCCGCCTCCACCCGCGCGTCAGCTACGCGGGCCCCGGCGGCGAGGCCGAGCTGTTCGGCCTGTACTTCACCGACGCCGGTCAGCACCAGGAGCACCGCCTCCTGGTGGACCACAACACCCCGCACTGCCGCTCCCACGTCGTCTACAAGGGCGCGCTCCAGGGCGAGGGCGCGCACGCGGTGTGGATCGGTGACGTGCTCATCGAGGCCAAGGCCGAGGGCACCGACACCTACGAGATGAACCGCAACCTGGTGCTCACCGACGGCTCCCGCGTCGACTCGGTCCCCAACCTGGAGATCGAGACCGGTGAGATCGTCGGTGCCGGCCACGCCTCCACCACCGGCCGCTTCGACGACGAGCAGCTCTTCTACCTGATGGCCCGCGGCATCCCGGAGCACGAGGCCCGCCGCCTGGTGGTCCGCGGCTTCTTCGCCGAGCTGGTCCAGCAGATCGGTGTCCCCGACATCGAGGAGCGCCTGCTCGTCAAGATCGAGGAGGAGCTGGAGGCCGCGGTCGCATGACGACGACCTTCCAGCGCGTCTGCGGACTGAGCGAGCTGTCGGAGGACACCCCCAAGCGGGTGGAGCTCGACGGCACTCCGGTCTCGGTCGTGAAGACCGAGGGCGAGGTGTACGCGATCTACGACATCTGCTCGCACGCGAACGTCTCCCTCTCCGAGGGCGAGGTGGAGGACGGGCAGATCGAGTGCTGGCTGCACGGCTCCTGCTTCGACCTCCGCAGCGGCAAGCCGTCCGGCCCGCCCGCGACGCGCCCCGTCCCCGTATACCCCGTAAAGATCGAAGGGGACGACGTGCTCGTCTCCCTCACCCAGGAGTCCTGAGGCACCCATGGCAACGCTTGAAATCCGAGACCTGCACGTCACCGTCGAGGCCGACAACGCCACGAAGGAGATCCTCAAGGGCGTCGACCTCACCGTGAAGCAGGGCGAGACGCACGCCATCATGGGCCCCAACGGCTCGGGCAAGTCGACCCTCGCCTACTCGCTCGCGGGTCACCCGAAGTACACGATCACCAGCGGCACCGTCACCCTCGACGGCGAGGACGTCCTCGCCATGTCGGTCGACGAGCGCGCCCGCGCCGGCCTGTTCCTCGCCATGCAGTACCCGGTCGAGGTCCCCGGCGTCTCCGTCTCCAACTTCCTGCGCACCTCCGCCACCGCCGTCCGCGGCGAGGCCCCCAAGCTGCGTACCTGGGTGAAGGAGGTCAAGGAGAACATGGAGCGGCTCCACATGGACCCCTCCTTCGCGGAGCGCAACGTCAACGAGGGCTTCTCCGGCGGTGAGAAGAAGCGCCACGAGATCCTCCAGCTCGAGCTGCTCAAGCCGCAGGTCGCCATCCTCGACGAGACCGACTCCGGCCTCGACGTGGACGCCCTGCGCATCGTCTCCGAGGGCGTCAACCGCGTCCGCGAGACCGGTGAGACCGGCACCCTGCTGATCACGCACTACACGCGCATCCTGCGCTACATCAAGCCGGACTTCGTCCACGTGTTCTCCGGCGGCCGCATCGTCGAGTCCGGCGGTCCCGAGCTGGCCGACAAGCTGGAGAACGAGGGCTACGAGGCATACACGAAGGGTGGCGTATCCGCGTGACAGAGCTGCCGGGCCTCCTCGACACCGAGGCGATCCGCAAGGACTTCCCCATCCTGGACCGACAGGTCCACGACGGGCGCAAGCTCGTGTACCTGGACAACGCGGCGACCTCGCAGAAGCCGCGCCAGGTGCTGGACGCCCTGAGCGAGTACTACGAGCGCTACAACGCCAACGTCCACCGCGGCGTGCACGTCCTCGCCGAGGAGGCCACGGCGCTGTACGAGGGCGCGCGTGACAAGGTCGCCGACTTCGTCAACGCGCCCAGCCGCGACGAGGTGATCTTCACCAAGAACGCCTCCGAGTCGCTCAACCTCGTGGCCAACATGCTCGGCTGGGCCGACGAGCCCTACCGGGTCGACCACGAGACCGAGATCGTCATCACGGAGATGGAGCACCACTCCAACATCGTGCCGTGGCAGCTGCTCGCGCAGCGCACCGGCGCGAAGCTGAAGTGGTTCGGCCTCACCGACGACGGCCGCCTCGACCTGTCCAACCTGGACGAGATCATCACCGAGAAGACGAAGATCGTCTCCTTCGTGCTGGTCTCCAACATCCTGGGCACGGTCAACCCGGTCGAGGCGATCGTGCGCCGCGCCCAGGAGGTCGGCGCGCTGGTCTGCGTCGACGCCTCGCAGGCCGCGCCGCACATGCCGCTGGACGTACAGGCGCTCGGCGCCGACTTCGTGGCCTTCACCGGCCACAAGATGTGCGGTCCGACCGGCATAGGGGTGCTCTGGGGCCGTCAGGAACTCCTGGAGGACCTGCCCCCGTTCCTCGGCGGCGGCGAGATGATCGAGACGGTGTCGATGCACTCCTCGACCTACGCGCCCGCTCCGCACAAGTTCGAGGCGGGCACCCCGCCGATCGCCCAGGCGGTCGGTCTCGGTGCCGCGATCGACTACCTCAACTCGATCGGCATGGACAAGATCCTCGCCCACGAGCACGCGCTCACCGAGTACGCGGTGAAGCGGCTGGGCGAGGTCCCCGACCTGCGCATCATCGGCCCCTCCACGGCCGAGGACCGCGGCGCGGCGATCTCCTTCACGCTCGGCGACATCCACCCGCACGACGTGGGCCAGGTCCTCGACGAGCAGGGCATCGCGGTGCGCGTCGGCCACCACTGCGCGCGGCCGGTCTGCCTGCGGTACGGAATTCCGGCGACCACCCGGGCGTCGTTCTATCTGTACTCCACGCCCGGCGAGATCGACGCACTGGTCGAGGGGCTGGAGCACGTACGGAACTTCTTCGGCTGAGAGGCGTGGGTTGACACCGTGAAGCTGGACTCGATGTACCAGGAAGTCATCCTGGACCACTACAAGAACCCGCACGGGCGTGGTCTTCGGGATGGCGACGCCGAGGTGCACCACGTGAACCCGACGTGCGGCGACGAGATCACCCTCCGGGTGCGGTACGACGGTACGACGATCGCGGACGTCTCGTACGAGGGCCAGGGCTGTTCCATCAGCCAGGCCTCGGCGTCCGTGCTGAACGAACTGCTGGTGGGCAAGGACCTGCCCGAGGCGCAGAAGATCCAGGAGACCTTCCTGGAGCTGATGCAGTCCAAGGGCCGGATCGAGCCCGACGACGCGATGGAGGAGGTGCTGGAGGACGCGGTCGCGTTCGCCGGTGTCTCCAAGTACCCCGCGCGGGTCAAGTGCGCCCTCCTGAGCTGGATGGCGTGGAAGGACGCGACGGCCCAGGCCCTGGGCGAGGCCGGCGCGGACGCCGAAAGGAAGACGGCATGACCGACACCGCTGAGATGAAACCGGTCTCGGAGGAAGAACTCCGCGAGGCCCTGATGGACGTCGTCGACCCCGAGCTGGGCATCGACGTCGTCAACCTCGGTCTGATCTACGGCATTCACGTCGACGACGCGAACATCGCCACGATCGACATGACCCTGACCTCCGCGGCCTGCCCGCTGACGGACGTCATCGAGGACCAGGCCAAGTCCGTCACCGACGGCCTGGTCAGCGAACTGCGCATCAACTGGGTCTGGATGCCCCCGTGGGGCCCCGACAAGATCACCGACGACGGCCGCGAGCAGCTGCGGGCGCTGGGGTTCAACGTCTGAGGGTTGCTTTTCCCCCTACGGATCGAGGCGGCGGTGCCCTTGGGCATCGCCGCCTTCGCGCACCCGGCGCGCCGCACCGGTTAGGCCCCCGCACCGCTCCCACGTTAGGTTTTCCGCATGACCGACACTGCTTCCCGTACCACCGGCGCCGTCGCCGCCGGTCTCGCCACCATCGCCGCCGACGGCACCGTTCTCGACACCTGGTTCCCGGCGCCCGAGCTGGTCGCCGAGCCGGGGCCGTCCGGCAGCGAGCGGCTGTCCGCCGACCGGGCCGCCGAACTGCTGGGCGACAGCGCGGTCTCCGCGCTCGGCCCGGACGCCCGGCGGGGCGTCGAGGTGGTCGCGGTCCGTACGGTCATCGCCTCGCTGGACGAGAAGCCGCTCGACGCGCACGACGTCTACCTGCGGCTGCACCTGCTCTCGCACCGCCTGGTCAAGCCGCACGGCCAGAGCCTGGACGGCATCTTCGGCCACCTCGCCAACGTCGCCTGGACCTCGCTCGGCCCGGTCGCGGTGGACGACGTCGAGAAGGTGCGGCTGAACGCGCGCGCCGACGGCCTGCACCTCCAGGTCACCTCGATCGACAAGTTCCCCCGCATGACGGACTACGTCGCCCCCAAGGGCGTCCGCATCGCCGACGCCGACCGCGTCCGCCTCGGCGCGCACCTCGCCGAGGGCACGACGGTCATGCACGAGGGCTTCGTCAACTTCAACGCCGGCACGCTGGGCACCTCCATGGTCGAGGGCCGCATCTCCGCGGGCGTCGTCGTCGGTGACGGTTCCGACATCGGCGGCGGTGCCTCCACCATGGGCACCCTCTCCGGCGGCGGCAACGTCATCATCGCCATCGGTGAGCGCTGCCTCGTCGGCGCGGAAGCGGGGGTGGGCATCGCACTGGGCGACGAGTGCGTGGTCGAGGCGGGCCTCTACGTCACCGCGGGCACCCGCGTCACGATGCCCGACGGCCAGATCGTCAAGGCCCGCGACCTCTCCGGCGCGTCCAACATCCTGTTCCGCCGCAATTCGGTGACCGGTGCGGTGGAGGCTCGGCCGAACAACGCGGTCTGGGGCGGGCTGAACGACATTCTGCACAGCCATAACTGATCAACGGCGGCCATCCGGCCGCAGAGAGACGCCCCGCCGGACGCGAGTGCCGTCGGGGCGCTTCTCATGTCCATGGAGAGTGACGGCAGGCCCAGGGCGGGCCTAAGCGGCCATGGGCGGCTCTTGATCGTCCGTCCGGTGCGGCTGATCGGGGTTTTTAAAGCGCTGCCAGGCCTCGCGCGCCTTTCCGGCGGACTCGATCACGTCTGGAATCTGGTCTAGTAGACCCTTCACAGCGAAGAGCAGCACGGAAGCCACGCCAGCGATGGCGAGAATGATGATGATGGCGGTGCCGTCCACCGATCCTTACCTTCCCTGTCATGGGTCGGAATCGGTGGCATAGGCAGCCTCGATCCGTCCCTTTCGGTCGGGACCGAGACACCTACGCTGATGCGGCGCGCAAATGTTCTCGGGTGGGTCATTGCTGACCCGGGTTTGTACAGTCGTGCGGTCTTGCCCTACCCGCCAACCCGGGATCTTGACTGACATCGTCGGCTCGGCGACCTAGTTGCACCGAGGCCCAGTCACTTAGGCTGGCTTGCCCTGCCTTCCCGTTTCGCAGCCGGGGCGCACAGGTGCGCGGAGCATTTCGCTCACTAACGCCGATGATAGCGCACGGCACACGGAAGCGCCCCGACGTCAACGAGTAGACATCGGGGCGCTGTTGAAGTCTGCTACCGGACCACCGGCCTGATTCGGTCCAAGGGTACGTCCCTTTCATGCCCTGGTGGTCGGCTCACCGGTCAGCAACTCGCCCAGCGGCTCGGCTGGCAGGGCTCCAAGGTCAGCAGGCTGGAGAACGGCAAGCAGACGGCCACCCCCGAGGACCTTAGGGCTTGGGCTGACGCGACCGAGCAGCCTGAGGTGTACGCCGAGCTGGCCGCCCGACTGGCGGGCTTCGAGTCCCAGATCAGGTCATGGCGTCGCGCGCTGGCGAACGGTTACAAGGTGATGCATGAAGGGCTGAGCGCGGAGATAGAGCGGGCCTCGGAGATGTGGGTCTGGGAGGAGTCGGTGATCCCTGGCCTGCTGCAGACCCCCGAGTACGCTCACCACGTCATCCGGCGGTACGCCGAACTGCTAGGCGGCGCCAACGACATCGACGCCGCCGTACGCTCCCGAGTCCAGCGGCAGGAGTGGCTCTACCGGCCCGGCCGCAAGCTGCACGTGCTGATGTGGGAAGCCGCGCTGCGCTCGCTGATCTGCCCGCCCACCGTGCTGGCCGCCCAGCTCGACCGCTTGACCGGCGTGATCGGCATGGACACCGTCGAGCTGGGCGTCGTCCCCTTCGCCGCCCCCGTGAAGATCGTGCCCGCCAATGGCTTCTGGGTCCTGGATGACCGGGTGGTCGTCGCGGAGGACTGGCACGCCGAGATGTGGTTGGACGACGCCGACAACATCGCCCTCCACTCGAAGGTCTGGCACACCCTCCACGAGTCGGCCGTGTACGGGACCGAAGCCCAGAACGTCATCACCGTGGCCCGCCGCGCCCTCAACCTCCGCTGACGCGAAGTCCGTCCAGCAGCCACCCCAGATACCGCCCGATCTCCCGTGCTTCCCCGCCGCCCAGTTCCGCCGCCGACGCGATGCCGTGGGCGAGGCGCAGGAGTTCGGCCGTGGTGATGTCGGGGCGGAGGGCGCCTTCCTCCTGGGCGGCCCGGACCAGGCGGGTCGCCGTGCCGTACACCACCGTGCCGCAGGCCGTCATGGGCGCGTCGGTCGCCGCCGAGCCCAGGAGGGACTTCAGGCCCCGAACCTGGATCGTCGCCACGCAGACCTCGTGGAGCCACTCTGTCAGCGCCTCCCCCGGGGGCAGGGCGCGGGACAACTCCTCGCCGCGCTCGCCCAGGGCGTCGACGCGGGCCGAGTACGCCGCCTCCAACAGGGCCCGGCGGGTGGGGAAATGGCGGTACAGCGTGCCGGAGCCGACACCGGCGCGTCTGGCGATGTCGTCCAGGGAGGCGCTCTCACCGTGTTCGGCGAAGGCCGACGCAGCCGCGGTCAGCAGGCGTTCACGGTTGCGCCGGGCGTCCGCCCGCATGGGCCTGGGGTGGGACATGCGGGCACTTCCTTCGGCGGGGGGCTGCCCCAGGAGTTTAGTCCCGCCGCTGCCGCTTCCACGGGCCCGTGATCGCCAGCATGATGCCCGGCTCCTGGATGTTGGCGAACAGGGTGTGGCCGTCGGGGGAGAAGGTCACACCGGTGAACTCGCTGTACTCGGGGGCCGATTCGGTGCCGATGTTGAGTTCGTTGCGGGCGATCGGGAACGTACGGCCGCCGTCGGTCGCGCCGAAGAGGTGCTGCACGCCCTCGCCGTCCTCGGCGATGACCAGGCCCCCGTAGGGAGAGACGGTGATGTTGTCCGGGCCGTCGAAGGCGCCGTCGGCGGAGGGGTCCGGGTTGACCCCGAGGAGTACCTTCAGGGTCAGCGTCCGCCGCCTGGGGTCGTAGAACCACACCTGGCCGTCGTGCCGCACGGGGCTCTCCTCGCGGGCGTAGGACGAGACAACGTACACCCCGCCGTCGCCCCACCACATGCCCTCCAGCTTGCGGGCCCGCGTCACCTGACCGTCGGTGAACTGCTTGCGGACCGGCACCGTACGCGCGTCCCGGTCGGGGACGTCGACCC
Source organism: Streptomyces recifensis (assembly GCF_002154615.1). Lineage (NCBI taxonomy): Bacteria > Bacillati > Actinomycetota > Actinomycetes > Kitasatosporales > Streptomycetaceae > Streptomyces > Streptomyces recifensis. The sequence goes on along the minus strand of NZ_MUNH01000124.1, from coordinate 6,350 downwards.
AGTCCACGCCGTACACCGTGCCGGTGCGCGTCGCGCGCGAGAGGTCGTCCACGAAGCGGCCGCCGGAGTCGAAGCAGCGGAACGCCTGGAGGACGCCCGCGTCGTCGGCGAGGGTGCGCAGCCGGCCCCGGCCGTGGTGGAAGCCCTCCGGCGGAGTCCAGCGGTAGAAGAGGCCGTTGGGGCCGGAGGCGTCCTCGGTGAGGAAGAGGTGGCCCCGCTTGGGGTCGACCACCACCGCCTCGTGGGCGTAACGGCCCAGCGTCTTCAGCGGCTTGGGAGCGCGGTTGGCGCGGCGGTCGGCGGGGTCGACCTCGAAGACGTAGCCGTGGTCCTTGGTCATGCCGTTCTGCCCGGCCCGGTCCTCGGTCTCCTCACAGGTCAGCCAGGTACCCCAAGGAGTGCTGCCGCCGGCGCAGTTGGTGGAGGTACCGGCGACGCCCACCCACTCGGCGACATGGTCACGTCGGACCTCCACCACCGTGCAGCCCCCCGAGGCGGCCGGGTCGTACACCAGGCCCTCGGCGAGCGGCACCGGGTGCTTCCAGTTCGCACGCGGCCCCTTCAGCTCGTGGTTGTTCACCAGCAGCACCGCACCGCGCGGGCCCGCGAAGGCCGCCGTACCGTCGTGGTTCGACGGGGTGGGCTCGCCCGACTCCAGCCGGGTACGCCCGCTGTACGTCACCACCCGGTACGAGAAGCCCTCGGGCAGCGCGAGGATGCCGTCCGGGTCGGGGACCAGCGGGCCGTACCCGATGCCGGGGTGGCCGTGCGCGTCCCGGGCGCCGTCGAGGTCCGCGGCGGCGAGGGCCTGCGGGGCGGTGGCGAGGGCGCCCACGCTGCCCGCGAGCACGACCCCGGCACCGGTGACCGCCGTGGTCCTGGCGAAGTCCCTGCGGGTGAGTGACATGGTGTCTCCTGTGACGGTCGGGACGCCCGTGGCGGAGGGCGAGGGTGGCGGGGCCTCGTTCGGCCGACACACTCCCGCCCGCCCTTGAACGGCAGTTGAACACCGAGCCGCGCACAGGACACCGCTGCCGTACACCCCGGGGAGGGGCCCGTCAGTTCCCCTGCTGCTGCGACCTCGCCCTGAACGCCGCCTTCCGCGCCTCCTTGGCCACCCGCTTGTCCGGATGCAGCCGCCCCATCGCCTCCAGCACGTCCGCCGTGGCCGGGTGCTCCACCCGCCAGGCGGCCGAGAAGAACCCGCTGTGCTGCTCGGCCAGGCCCTCCACCAACGCCTGCAGCTCCTCGGAGTTGCCCTCCGCCTGGAGCTGCGCGGCGATCGTGTCCACGGTCAGCCAGAACACCAGGTCCTGCGAGGGCGGCGGCACGTCCGGCGCGCCCCGCTCGCTCAGCCAGACCCGGGCCAGACCGCCCAGCTCCGGATCGTCCAGCACCTCCCGCAGCGCCGGCTCGGCCGCCTCGCCGACCAGGGACAGCGCCTGCTGGCAGCGCAGCCGCCGCAGCGGCGCACCGGCGTCCGCGCCGCGCGCCGCCGCGAGCAGCTCCCGCGCGGCGGCGAGGGGCTCACGTCGCGCGAGCCACTGCTCGGTCTCGGCACGCGCGGCGAACTCCCCGTACCCGGCGGTGCCGTCGAGCAGCGCGTCCGCGCCCTTGTCGGCCAGCTCGCCCACGGCCGGCGCCTCGAACCCGGCCTCCAGCAGCCGCGCCCGCAGCCCGTACAGCCCGAGCGGGGTCAGCCGGACCATGCCGTAGCGGGCGATGTCGTCCTCGTCGACCGGCTCGGCGGGTTCCTCCTCCGCGCCGGCCATCAGCTCCTCGTCCACCGGCCGGTACTCCACCAGGCCGATCGGCTCCAGCATCCGGAACTGGTCGTCCAGCTTCATCATCGCGTCGGAGACCTGCTCCAGGACGTCGTTGCTGGGCTCCTCCAGCTCGTCGGGGACGATGGTGGAGGCGGCCAGCGCGGGCAGCGGCACCGGGCTCTCACCGGGTCCGTCCTCACCGACGGTCAGCAGGTAGAGGTTGCCGAGCACGCCGTCGAGCAGTTCCGCCTCGCCCTGGGGGTCCCAGTCGAACGTCGAGAAATCGATCTCGCCGCCCTCCTCCAGGGCGGCGGCCAGCCCCTCCAGGTCCGGCACCCCGGCGTCCGCGACGACCGTGTCCAGCGCGGCCAGCCAGATCGTCAGCACGTCGTGCGGAGCGCCGGTCAGCAGGGCCAGGTCCGCGCCGGGGGCCACGGTCCCGGCCTCCTCGTCGGTGATCTCGACCAGGCCGGTGTCCACCGCCACGCCCCACGCCTCGGCGGCGTTGGCGGCGGCGTCGCCGCCGGTCAGGCCGAGCAGTTCGGCGGCGGCGGGCAACTGCTCCTCGACCAGGCTGCCGCCGCCGTCGACGCGGGTGTCGGGGCCCGCCCACCGGGCGAGCCGGGCGGCGCGGGAGAGCAGCGGGGTGGACAGCGCGGCACGCGCCAGCTCCGCTTCGGGACGCAGCCGTACGGGCGGCAGGGGGGAGCTGTCTGACATCGGCTGGTTCTCCTCGGACCGGGAAAGCACTCAACCCCTCAGCCTAGACGGCTTTGCCGGCGCACCACCCGGTTCCGGTCGCCGCCGCCCCTCGTACGTGGCCGAAACCTTGACAACTCCCGGCGCGAGGCAGGAGATTGACGCGCGTAGAGGTGGGGGAACGACTGTTCACTCGGCTCTACGCGTGTCACTGAGGGCGACGAGCCCTGCACGCTGCTGTGCGTTGCCGTCCCGGCGTTCCGTCACGTTCCCGGAGGAAATCCCCTTGCCGAGCAGGACTTCCGCGCGTCTCGCCGCGCTCACCGTCGCCGCCGTGTGCGGCGCCGCGTCCGCCGTCGTCGCCACCTCGCCCGCGCACGCCGACTCGGTGCGCGTCCACGACATCCAGGGCACCACCCGCCTCTCGCCGTACGCCGGCAAGCAGGTCGCCGACGTGCCCGGCGTGGTCACCGCCGTACGCACCTACGGTTCGTCCAAGGGCTTCTGGCTCCAGGACCCGAACCCGGACGCCGACCCGGCCACCAGTGAGGGCGTCTTCGTCTTCACCAGCTCCACGCCGAAGGCCGCCGTGGGCGACTCGGTCACCGTCACCGGAACCGTGTCGGAGTACGTGCCGGGCGGCACCGCCTCGGGCAACCAGTCGGTCACCGAGATCACCAAGCCCGTCGTCACCACCCTCTCCACCGGCAACCCGGTCCCGGCGCCGGTCGTGATCACCAGGCGCGCGGTGCCGGAACGATACGCCCCGGCCGGCGACCCGGCCGCGAACAACTCGATCAACGCCCTGCCGCTCGCCCCCGCGACCTACGCCCTCGACTACTACGAGTCGCTGGAGGGCATGAACGTCCAGGTCGGCGACGCGCGCGTGGTCACCGGCACCGACCCGTACAGCGAGCTGTGGGTCACCGTGAAGCCGAAGGAGCACCGCACCGAGCGGGGCGGCACCCTGTACGGCTCCTACGACGCGCAGAACACCGGCCGCCTCCAGATCCAGTCCCTCGGCGCGACCGCGGACTTCCCGCAGGCGAACGTCGGCGACACCCTGGCCGGCACCACCACCGGACCGCTGGACTTCAACCAGTTCGGCGGCTACACGCTGGTGGCGAGCGCCCTCGGCACGCTGGAGAGCGGGGGCCTGGAGCGGGAGACGACCCGCAAGCAGGCGTCCGGCGAGCTGGCGGTGGCGACGTACAATGTCGAGAACCTCGACCCGTCCGACAAGACCTTCGACGCGCACGCGTCCGCGATCGTGAACAACCTGCGTTCGCCCGACATCGTGTCCCTGGAGGAGATCCAGGACGACAACGGCGCCAAGGACGACGGCACGGTGAGCGCGGGCGCGACGGTGGCCAAGCTGATCGACGCGATCGTGGCCGCGGGCGGTCCGCGCTACGACTGGCGCTCCATCGACCCCGTCGACAAGCAGGACGGTGGCGAGCCGGGCGGCAACATCCGCCAGGTGTTCCTCTTCAACCCCGGGCGGGTCTCCTTCACCGACCGCCCCGGCGGTGACTCCACCACGGCGGTCGGCGTCGCCAAGGAGAACGGCAAGGCCCGGCTGACCGTGTCGCCCGGCCGCGTCGACCCGGCGAACGCCGCCTGGGCCAACAGCCGCAAGCCGCTGGCCGGGGAGTTCGTGTTCCGGGGCCGTACGGTCTTCGTGATCGCCAACCACCTCAACTCCAAGGGCGGCGACCAGCCGTTGAGCGGGCAGTACCAGCCGGTGGTCCGCAGCTCGGAGACGCAGCGGCACGCGCAGGCGACGGAGGTCAACACCTTCGTGAAGTCCCTGCTCGCGGCGCAGAAGGACGCGGAGGTCATCGCGCTCGGGGACATGAACGACTTCGAGTTCTCCGACACCGCGAAGATCCTGGAGGGTGACGGGGAGCTCTGGTCGGCGATCAAGTCGCTGCCGCGCAGGGAGCGTTACACCTACGACTACCAGGGCAATGCGCAGGTGCTCGACCAGATCCTGATCAGCAGGGCGATCCGGCGGGGCTCGTTCGCGTACGACAGCGTGCACATCAACTCGGAGTTCCACGACCAGATCAGCGACCACGACCCGCAGGTGCTGCGCTTCCGCCCCTGATTGTTCAGATCTGCTTGGCTGCATCTCGTAGCAGATTTAAGTGGAGCTTCACGGTCGTGGTGTCGAGACTACGACCATGAGGCAACGGAACGCACCCTTCGGCCGCACGCTCTGCGCGATGGTCACCCCGTTCACGCCGGCCGGCGCGCTCGACGTGGACGGGGCGGCCCGCCTGGCCACCCGTCTGGTGGCCGGGGGCTGCGACGGGCTGGTCCTGAACGGCACCACGGGTGAGTCGCCCACCACCACCGACGCGGAGAAGCGGGAGCTGATCGCGGCGGTCCGCTCCGCGGTGGGCCCCGCCGTCCCGCTGGTCGCGGGCGTCGGCACGGCGGACACCCGGCACACCGTCGAACTGACCCTCGCGGCCGAGAAGGCGGGCGCCGACGCGGCGCTGGTCGTCACCCCGTACTACAGCCGTCCCCAACAGGCTGCCGTCGAGGCCCACTTCCGCCAGGTCGCGGACGCGAGCGGCCTGCCGCTGATGCTCTACGACATCCCCGGCCGCACGGGCACCCGTATCGCTCCGGCCACGATGATCCGCCTCGCGGCCCATCCGCGCATCGTCGCCGTCAAGGACTGCTCCTACGACTTCCTCGGCACCCAGAAGGTGCTCGCGGAAACGGAGTTGGCGTACTACGCGGGGTGCGACGAACACATCCTTCCCCTGTACGCCGTGGGGGCGGTGGGCTGCGTGAGCACGATCGCCAACGCGGTGCCGGCGCAGGTGGCGGGAATCCTGGCGGCGTTCGACGCGGGAGACACAGCGCTGGCCGCCGAACTCCAGTCCCGGGTAACCCCGTTGATCGAGGCGATGATGGCCTCGGACCTACCGGGCACGGTGACGACGAAGGCCCTCCTCAACGCCATGAACCTCCCGGCAGGCCCGGTACGGCCACCCCTGCTGACGGCGCCCCCGGAGACGACGGCGGAGCTGCTGGCCCTTTACGAGGCCGGGGTCCCGGTGCGGGGCCCCGGCCGGGCGTCCTAGGGCCTCCCGTTTGGATCTTGCCGGGCTCGCGGGGTCTGGCACCGCGCCTCGCGGCGTTGTCGTCGGTTGCCATGGCTCCGCCATGTGGCCCTCCTCCGCCTTGCGACGCACGGCACCAGACCCCGCTCCCTGATCCGGCCTGATCCAAACGAAAGACCCTAGACCTCTGTCACAACGCCGCGCCCCCCGGCTTCACCATGTTTCTCACCGTGCGGGCCTTGACGAAGTCGCCCAGGGCGGTCATGTCCCACTCGCCCGAGTACTGGCGGATGAGCTTGGCCATCAGGACGCCCGTCTGGGGTTCCGCCGACGTCAGGTCGAAGCGGACCAGTTCTTCGCCGGAGGTGGGGTCGATCAGGCGGCAGTACGCCTTGGCGACCTCCGTGAACTTCTGGCCGGAGAAGGAGTTGACGGTGAAGACCAGGCCGGTGACCTCCGGGGGGATGCGGCCGAGGTCGACCGTGATGACCTCGTCGTCACCGCCGCCCTCGCCGGTGAGGTTGTCGCCGGAGTGCTTGATGGCGCCGTTCAGGATGGAGAGCTTGCCGAAGTAGCAGCTGTCGACGGCGTTGCGCTGGGGGCCGTAGGCGATGACCGAGGCGTCGAGGTCGATGTCCTTGCCCCGGTAGGCGGGCTCCCAGCCGAGGCCCATCTGGACGCGGGAGAGAAGGGGGGCGCCGCCCTTGACCAGGGAGACCGTCTGGTTCTTCTGGAGGCTCACCCGGCCCTTGTCCAGGTTGATCTTGCCGGCGCCCGGCGTGGGGGCCGGCAAGATCAACCTGGA
>NZ_MUNH01000123.1:0-15321 GCF_002154615.1 Streptomyces recifensis | reverse complement strand
ACGCGGACGGCACCCGTTCCCGCCGCTTCCAGGTGTGCGTGAACAGCCGCCCGGCCGGTGAGATCCACCTGGACACCTCGCCGTTCCTCGGCCCCTCGGTGGCCCGCGTCACCGGCCTGCGGATCGACGAGCCCGACCGGCGGCGCGGCCGGGGCACGGTGGCCATGCTCGCCGCCGAGGAGGTGGCGCGCAGCTGGGACTGCCGCCAGATCGAGCTGACCCTCCCGGCGGAGGACGTAGCCGAGGGCGTCGGCGAGGCGGGACGCGGGCTCGTTCTCCGCCGGGAGGGTCAGCTCGATCTGGCGGCAGTCCCAGCTGCGCGCCACCTCCTCGGCGGCGAGCATGGCCACCGTGCCCCGGCCGCGCCGCCGGTCGGGCTCGTCGATCCGCAGGCCGGTGACGCGGGCCACCGAGGGGCCGAGGAACGGCGAGGTGTCCAGGTGGATCTCACCGGCCGGGCGGCTGTTCACGCACACCTGGAAGCGGCGGGAACGGGTGCCGTCCGCGTGCTGCTGAAGCGGCTCGGTCGGCCGCAGTGTCGTCGTCATCACGGGAGTTGTACCCGCTCGGCGGCGCCGGCTCAGCCCAATTACCGGCGCCCGCCGAGCGGATGGGGTCTCACGGGTTCAGGTCGGCGCGCGAGCGCTCCTCGAAGATCCGCATGGCCTTGGCGGTCACCGGACCCGGCGCGCCCGGCAGTTCACGGCCGTCGACCCGGTGCACGCCCTGGACGTCGCGCAGCGAGGAGGTCAGGAAGATCTCTTCGGCGCGCTCCAGCACGTCCAGCGGGAGATCGGTCTCCTTGGCGCCGGTCCACTCGACGGTCAGCGCGCGGGTGATGCCGGCCAGGCAGCCGGAGGGAACCGGCGGGGTGTGGATCTCCCCGTCGAGGACGACGAACACGTTGGAGCCGGTGCCCTCGCAGAGCTGTCCGACGGAGTTGGCGAACAGCGCCTCGGACGCGCCCTGTTCGTGCGCGCGGGCCAGCGCGACCACGTTCTCGGCGTACGAGGTCGTCTTCAGGCCGGTGAGCGCGCCGCGCTCGTTGCGGATCCAGGGGACGGTGACGACCGCCGTGGAGTCGGGGCGGCGGGTGGCCTCGCTCGCGGCGACGACCAGGGTCGGGCCGTGCTCGCCGCGTTCGGAGCCGAGGGGGGCCTGGCCGCCGGTGTAGGTGACCCGAAGCCGCGCGAGCGGCATGGGGTTGGCCTCCAGCACGGCCGCGCAGGCGCGGGCGACCTCGTCGTGGTCGGGGTCGGGCAGGCCGAGGCCGCGGGCGGACCGGGTCAGCCGGTCGAGGTGCCGGGTGAGGGCGAACGGCTTGCCGTCGACCGCCTTCAGCGTCTCGAAGACGCCGTCGCCCACGGTGAGACCGTGGTCGAAGACGGAGACGCTCGCGGTGGTGGCGTCCCGCAGGGCGCCGTCCAGCCAGATGCTCATGTGCGGGCCTTTCCACTTTCCTGGTACTGGCCCGACGCTACCGTGAGCAGCCGGGCCCTCTTGAGTTCGGTCTCGCGCCACTCCGCGGACGGGTCGGAGCCCCAGGTGATCCCGGCCCCGGTGCCGAAGCGGAGGGCTGCCGGGCCGTCGGCGGACCGGTCGATCCAGAACGTACGGATGCCCACGGCCAGCTCGGCGGTACCCCGGTCGGCGTCGACCCAGCCGATGCCGCCGCAGTAGGGGCCGCGCGGGGCGGTCTCCAGGGCGGCGATGATGGCGAGGGCGCTCGGTTTGGGGGCGCCGGTGACCGAGCCGGGCGGGAAGGTGGCCGCGAGCAGCTCGGCCCAGCCGGTGCCCTCGCTCAGTTCACCGCGCACGGTGGAGACGAGGTGGACGAGTCCGGGGTGCTTCTCCGTGACGCACAGCTCGGGGACGGTGACGCTGCCGGTGGCGCAGACGCGGCCGAGGTCGTTGCGGACCAGGTCCACGATCATCACGTTCTCGGCGTAATCCTTCTCCAGCAGGTCCGCCTCGGTGCGCCCGGTCCCTTTGATGGGCCCGGACTCGATGGCGCGGCCGGTCCGGCGCAGGTACAGCTCGGGCGAGGCGGTGGCGATCTCCACCCCGTGCTCCGGCAGCCGTACGGTGCCCGCGTAGGGGGCGGGGTTGCCGCGGGCCAGCAGGGCGGTGAGGGCGTCCACGTCGGCGTCGGGGCCGACCGGCGCGCTCAGCACCCGGCAGAGGTTGGCCTGGTAGACGTCGCCGGCCGCGATGTGCTCCCGGATGCGCCGCACGGCGCTCATGTAGGCGGCGCGGTCCAGGGAGCTGGTCCAGTCCTCGGGGGCCGGCCCCCGCCAGGCGCCCGGTACCGGGGCGGGGACGGGCGCGCGCCGTACGTCGGCGAAGCGGGCGCAGGTCAGCGCGCCCTCGAAGTCGGCGACGACGGCCCAGAAGCCGGTGGAGTCGAGGGCGGCGGGGTCGCTGGTGACGTCGAGGAGACCGGTGGCGAGGCGGTCGCCGAAGCGGGCCAGAGGAGTCCGGGAGGAGGCGGCGGCCGGGAGGTGGAGCACATGGCCGAGTCTAGGCCGGGTGTCCGAAAGCCGAGCCGGACGGGCGGCCCGCGGGACCCTTGACCGGGGTGGCCGCCGGGTGCACCGCAGCACGCTGCGCAAACGCGTTTTTGTGCTGGCTCAGGAATCCGCTAGAGTTCAACACGTCGCCGGGACGCGCAAGCCGACCGAAACGACAAGCGGACGTAGCTCAGTTGGTAGAGCGCAACCTTGCCAAGGTTGAGGTCGCGAGTTCGAGCCTCGTCGTCCGCTCGCAGGAAGTAGGGTGTCTTCCCGATCCCTACACTCCTGGTGGAGTGGCCGAGAGGCGAGGCAACGGCCTGCAAAGCCGTCTACACGGGTTCAAATCCCGTCTCCACCTCCAAGGACGATTAGCTCAGCGGGAGAGCGCTTCCCTGACACGGAAGAGGTCACTGGTTCAATCCCAGTATCGTCCACTGGATCTTCTCGAAGGTCCCATCCCGCGCGATTAGCTCAGCGGGAGAGCGCTTCCCTGACACGGAAGAGGTCACTGGTTCAATCCCAGTATCGCGCACGCAGTGCCCCTGATCCGCTCCGCGGAGTGACATCGACGGTGTCGGTCGATCAGGGCCCCGAGGACGATTAGCTCAGCGGGAGAGCGCTTCCCTGACACGGAAGAGGTCACTGGTTCAATCCCAGTATCGTCCACACACCGAGAATCCCCCGGCCGTCCCGTACGGCCGGGGGATTCTTCGTGTCTCAGCTCGAGAAGAGCATGTGGCCGAAGCTCTTGTGGCGGTGGTGGCCGCCGTAGTGGCCGCCTCCGTGGTGGCCGCCGTGCTGCGCCCCGTCTACGAACCGGTCCACGGCGACGACTGGGTGGTGGCCGCCGCCGGGCCGGCCGGCCAGGAGTGGGTGCAGCGGGCCGTTGCGGTGCGTGAAGTGAGCCGCCGCAAGGGCTACTTGCTCGACCCGGCAGACGACAATGTGCTGAGTTTCCTGACGTTGCCGCAACTGCGCGAGCTGATGGTGCAGCACTGGCCGTGCTTCGAACCGTACTTCGACGAGCGCCGGGACCTCGAACTCGCCCTGGACGAGCTGGAGGTGACCCGCAATGTCGTCTCCCGCAACCGGGCGCTGTCCGAGGCGGTGCTGAACCAGGCCGAGCGCGCCTCCGCCCGGTTGCTGGAGCTGCTGGGCGCTGCCGGTGACGTGCCCTCGGCGGGCCGGCTCCCGGTGGACGCGGTCGAGGACCTGGTCGGCGACCGGTACGCGGACGTGGTCGCCGTGCACTCCGACCGGGTGCGGCTGATGGGTCAGTTCCCGGCCGAGGACCTGTTCGGCGGGGCCCGCCGGCTGGACGCCATCGGCATCGGGCTCAACCTGCTGGTGCAGAACTTCTCCGGCCGCCGCCTGGTCCGGCTCGCGGAGTCCGGCTGCCGGGTCCGGCTGCTCTTCCTCAACCCCGCCTCCAGTGCGGTCAAGCGCCGGGAGCGCGAACTCGGCATGAAGCGCGGCGAGTTGGCCCGCTCCGTCGAGATGAACATCCTGCACATGCGCCGCGTCCGCTCCCGGCTGCGTGACCCGGGCGCCTTCGAGATCCAGGTGTACGACGAGACCCCGCGCTTCACGGCCTACCTGGTGGACGGCGACGGCGCGGACGGCGTCGCCGTGGTGCAGTCCTACCTGCGGGGGGCGCGCGGCATGGAGTCGCCGGTCCTGGTGCTGCGCGGCGGCAGCCGGGTGGTCACGTCGGACCAGTCGGGCGATTCCGGACTCTTCCCCACCTATCGGGAGGAGTTCGAGCTGGCCTGGGCGGACTCGCGGCCGGTGTCCTGAGCTCCGCCACCGACGGGCGGCCGGGGGCGTTGTCAGTGCCCCGTGTCATGGTGGAGCCACTGGGGGAACGCACCACCAAGAAGGGGGGCCGCCCATGGGCTGGCACCGGGAGCCGCTGATCGGCTTCGACCTGGAGACGACCGGGACCGATCCGCGTCAGGCGCGCATCGTCACGGGCGCCGTGCTGGAGGTCAGGGCCGGCGAGACCCTGGGCCGCCGGGAGTGGCTGGCCGATCCGGGCGTGGAGATACCCGCCGACGCGGTCGCCGTGCACGGCATCAGCAACGAACGCGCGGCGGCCGAGGGCCGCCCGGCCGACCAGGTCGCCGACGCCCTGGCGAACGCGCTGGTCTCCGCCTGGGATTCGGGCATGCCGGTGGTCGCGTACAACGCCGCCTTCGACCTCACCCTGCTCTCCGCCGAGCTGCACCGGTACGGACTGCCCTCGCTGGCCGAGCGGCTGGGCGGCCGTGTTCCGGCCCCGGTCGTCGACCCGTACACCATCGACCGCCGGGTCGACCGCTACCGCCGGGGCAAGCGCAATCTGGAGGCGGTCTGCGCGGAGTACGGGGTGGTGCTCGACGCGGCCCACGACGCCTCGGCCGACGCGCTGGCCGCCGCCCGGCTGGCCACCGCGATAGCCGAGCGGTACCCGAAGATAGCCGGGCTCGGCCTCGCGGAGCTGCACCGCTGCCAGGTCGAGTGGTACGCCGAATGGGCCGCCGACTTCGAGGCGTTCCTGCGGCGCAAGGGCGAGGCGGACGCGGTCGTCGACCGGGTCTGGCCGGTGCGTGAGCTGACGGACGCCGTCGTGCGGTAGGCCGCTCCGGCCGGGCTCAGAAGGGGTACCAGCGCACCGACTCGTCCCCGTCCCGAAGGGACGCCACCCGGCGTTCGAACTCGGTGAGTGCCTTGGGGTTGGCCGGTGCGTGCTGCGCTACCCAGGCGCAGCTCGCCGTCTCGCGGGCGCCGCGCAGCACCGAGCAGCCCTCCCACTCGCGCACGTCCCAGCCGTAGGCCGAGGTGAAGGCGTCGTACGCCTCGGCGGGCAGGCCGTAGCGGTCGCGGGAGAGGGCCATCACCACGAGGTCGTGCTCGCGCAGGTCGGCCGAGAAGGTCTCCAGGTCCACCAGGACCGGGCCGTCCGGGCCGATGTGCACATTGCGGGGCAGCGCGTCCCCGTGGATCGGGCCGGGCGCCAGACGGGGGGTCAGCGCGGCGGCGGCCGAGGCGAAGCCGTCGCGGCGGGCACGCAGATAGGCCGCGTCCTCGGGGTCGATCGCGTCGCCCGCCAGCCGCAGCCAGCGCTCCACCCCGCCCAGCAGTTCGCGGGGCGGCAGCGGCACGGGGGGAGCGGGCAGGGCGTGCACCAGCCGCAGCAGCTCGGCCAGGTCGCGGGGTTCAGCGGGGCGTACGGCGTCGGGCAGCCGGTGCCAGACGGTCACCGGGTGGCCGTCGACCAGCAGCGGTTCGGGCTCGGCCGCCCGTACCGAGGGCACCCCGGACGCGGCCAGCCAGGCCGCCACGGCCAGCTCGCGGCGGGCCCGGTCGAGCAGTTCGGCGTCCCGGCCGACCTTGACGACCAGGTCCCCGGCGGCGAACACGGCGTTCTCGCCCAGGGCGAGGAGGCGCGCGTCCGCCGCCGGGGGCAGCACCTTCGCACCGGCCAGTACCGCCCGCGCCCGTGCCTCGTCCATCGTCCGCCTCCGTGCCCTGTGGCCGTGTTGTGTGTTCCGATCCCGGCCAGTCTCGCATTCGCACAGGTCGGACGGTGTGCGGTCCCTTGACGGACCGCGGCGCGTTCACGACCATGAACACGCCAACCGGGCCAGGGGAAGGGGTTGATTCCATGACCTCGCCGGTGACCTCGCCGGTCGAAGCACGGCGTCCGCCCGTGCGCCACGGCGGCCGCGACCAGGCCGTCTGGTTCCTGGTGCTGCCCGCCCTGATCCCGATCCTCGTGCTCAGCGTGGGCCCGCTGCTCTACGGCGTCCTGCTGTCCTTCACCGACGCCCAGTCCGGCCGCACCGCGCCGACCCGCTGGATCGGGGGGCTGAACTTCCAGGACCTCCTGCACGACACGCTGTTCTGGGAGTCGTTCCGGATCGGCCTGGTGTGGGCGGTCGGCGTGACCGTCCCCCAGTTCCTGCTGGCGCTCGGCCTCGCCCTGCTGCTCAACCAGGACCTCAGACTGCGCTGGCTCGCCCGCGCCCTCGCCATCGTCCCCTGGGCGATGCCCGAGGTGGTCGTCGGCATCATGTGGCGCCTGGTCTACAACCCGGACGCGGGCATCCTCAACGAGACGCTGCGCGACCTCGGCCTCGGCGACGGACGGGACTGGCTGAGCGGTCTGGCCACCGCGCTGCCCGCCGTGGTCGTCGTCGGCATCTGGGCCGGGATGCCGCAGACCACGGTCGCCCTGCTCGCCGGCCTGCAGAACACCCCGCGCGAACTCCACGAGGCGGCCGCCGTGGACGGCGCCGGCGCCTGGCGGCGGTTCCGCGCGGTCACCTGGCCCGCTCTCAGGCCCGTCGCCCTCTCCATCACCGCGCTCAATCTGATCTGGAACTTCAACTCCTTCGCCCTGGTGTACGTGCTCACCAGCGGCGGACCCGGCGGAAAGACGCGGCTGCCCATGCTGTTCGCCTACGAGGAGGCTTTCCGCTACGGCCAGTTCGGCTACGCGGCCGCGATGGGCTGCGTGATGGTCGCCGTCGTCTCCGTCGTGCTCGCGGTGTTCCTCGCCGGCCGGCTGAAGGGGGGCGAGGACGCGTGAGGACCCGGCCCGCGGCCCGCGCGGGGCAGTATGCCGCCCTGCTGGCCTATCTGATCTTCCTGGCCTTCCCGTTCCTCTGGCTGCTGTCCACCGCGTTCAAGCCGCCACGCGAACTCGGCAGCCTCCACCCCACCTGGATCCCGCACCGCCCCACCCTCGCCAACTTCCGGCAGGCGTTCGACGAGCAGCCCCTCCTGCACGCCGCCCTCAACTCCCTGCTCGCGGCGCTCGGCGCCGCCGTCGTCGCCGTACTGATCGCCACCCCGATGGCGTATGTCATGGCCCGGCACCGCACCTGGCCGGCGCGGGCCGCGAGCGGGTGGGTGGTGGTCAGCCAGGCGTTCCCCTTCGTGCTGATCATCATCCCGCTGTTCCTGGTGCTGAAGCGGCTGCGGCTGATCGACTCCCTGGCCGGGCTGACCCTGGTCTACGTGGTGTGGTCACTGCCGTTCGCGCTGTGGATGCTGGTCGGGTACGTACGAGCGGTCCCCGTCGAACTGGAGGAGGCGGCGGCCGTCGACGGGGCCGGGCGGCTGCGGACCCTGGTGTCGGTGACGGCGCCGCTGCTCGCGCCGGGCATCGCGGCGACCGCGCTGTTCGCGTTCGTCACGGCGTGGAACGAGTTCTTCTTCGCGCTCGTGCTGCTCAAGAGCCCCGGCAACCAGACCCTGCCGGTCGTGCTGACCCATTTCATCGGCGCGGAGGGCGTCGCCGACCTCGGCCCGCTGGCCGCGGCCGCGTTCCTCGCCACCCTGCCCTCCCTCGTGGTGTTCGCCCTGCTCCAGCGGCGGATCACCGGGGGCCTGATCGCCGGAGCGGTGAAGAGCTGATGCGGACCAGGATCACCGTGGCGGTCGCCGCCCTCCTGCTGCTCCTCGCGGGCTGTTCCTCCGGCGGTCGGACGGAGGGCGGGCCCGTCACCCTGCGCTTCCAGTCCCTCGCCTGGCAGCAGGAGTCGGTCGCCGCCAACAAGGAACTCGTGCGGGAGTGGAACGCCGCCCACCCGGACGTCCGGGTCGAGTACGTGCAGGGCAACTGGGACGGCGTCCACGACCAGTTGCTCACCTCCTTCGAGGGCGGCGAGGCCCCCGACGTCATCCACGACGCCGCCGACGACCTGGCCGACTTCGCCTACGGCGGCGACCTCGCCGACCTGAGCGGGCTGCTGCCCGCCCGGCTCAGGGCGGACATCCCGCGGCGCAGCTGGCAGGCGACCACCTTCGGCAAGGGCGTCTACGGCGTGCCCTTCCTCCAGGAACCCCGCGTGCTCATGGCCAACTCCCTCTGGCTGCGGAAGGCCGGGGTGCGCATCCCGACGCCCGGACACCCCTGGAGCTGGGCCGAATTCCGCGAGATCACCGCGCGGCTCAGCGGCGACGGCAAGTACGGGGTCGCCTGGCCGCTGAAGGAGCCCGTGTCCGTCACCCTCAACCTCGGGCTCTCGGCGGGCGGCACGCTCTTCCGGCGGGGGAGCGACGGCAAGGTGAGCGTACGGTTCGGGGCCGGTGACGCCGTCGTGCCGCGCACCGTGCACGACCAGGTCGCGCGTGACCGCAGCGCGCCCGCCTCGACGCTCGGCAGCGGGGGCTCGGACACGCTGCCCGGCTTCTTCGGCGGGCGGTACGCGATGGTCCCGCTGGGCTTCTCCTACCGCCAGCAGATCGAGCAGCAGGCCCCCGAGGGCTTCCAGTGGGAGGTGCTGCCCGCCCCGGCCGGCGCCGACGGGCTCACCCAGGGCGTCAGCCCGCAGACCCTCTCCATCGCCGAGGGCTGCCCGCACAAGAAGGAGGCCGCCCGGTTCATCGACTTCCTGCTCAGGCCGAGGAACATGGTGCGCCTCGCCCTCGGCGACTGGATGCTCCCCACCGGCACCGAGGCCCTCGCCGACCCGGCCCTGCACACCACCGCTCACGGCTGGGCCACCGGCACCGCCCTGGCCGCCCAGCTACGCCCGGCGCCCGCCCAGTCGGTGCGCGGCTACCCGGAGTGGAAGGACAAGATCGCCACCCCGGCCTTCCAGGAGTACTACAGCGGCGCCATCGGCCTCGCCGACCTGCGAAAGAGGCTGGAGAAGGACGGCAACCTGGTACTCGCCCGCTACCAGCGCTGAGCGGCCGGGCGTAATTCGCTGGAGCGGGTCGTCCGGCTCCCCCTAGCCTCGACGCCATGACCCACCGGCGCCCCGCACACATCGCCATGTTCTCCATCGCCCAGCACGGCCATGTGAACCCCAGCCTGGAGGTGATCAGAGAACTCGTCGCACGCGGCCACCGCGTCACCTACGCCATCCCGCCGCTCTTCGCCGAGAAGGTCGCCGCCACGGGCGCCGTGCCCGTGCCCTACACCTCCACCCTGCCCGGCCCCGACGACGACCCCTCGGCGTGGGGAACCACGCTGCTGGACAACGTCGAACCCTTCCTCGCCGACGCCACCCAGGCGCTGCCGCAGCTCATCAAGGCGTACGAGGGCGACGAACCCGACCTGGTCCTGCACGACATCGCGTCCTACCCCGCCCGCGTCCTGGCCCACCGCTGGGGCGTGCCCGCCGTCTCGCTCTCCCCGAACCTCGTCGCCTGGGAGGGCTACGAGAAGGAGGTCGCGGAGCCCATGTGGGCCGAGCCGCTGAAGACCGAGCGCGGCCAGGCGTACTACGCCCGCTTCGCGGGATGGCTCGCCGAGAACGGCATCACCCAGCACCCGGACCCCTTCGCCGGCCGGCCCGCCCGTTCGCTGGTCCTCATCCCCAAGGCGCTCCAGCCGAACGCCGACCGGGTCGACGAGCGCGTGCACAGCTTCGTCGGCGCCTGTCAGGGCGACCGCGCGGACCAGGGCACCTGGGAGCGGCCCCGGAGCGCCGAGAAGGTGGTCCTCGTCTCCCTCGGCTCGGCCTTCACCAAGCGGCCCGCCTTCTACGCCGAGTGCGTACGCGCCTTCGGGTACCTGCCCGGCTGGCACCTCGTCCTCCAGATCGGCCGGCACGTGGACCCGGCCGAACTCGGCGAGCTGCCCGCCAACGTCGAAGTGCGCTCCTGGGTACCGCAGCTGGCGGTGCTCCGGCAGGCCGACCTGTTCGTCACGCACGCGGGCGCGGGCGGCAGCCAGGAGGGGCTGGCCACGGCCACCCCGATGATCGCCGTCCCGCAGGCCGTCGACCAGTTCGGCAACGCCGACATGCTCCAGGCGCTCGGCGTGGCCCGCACCCTGCTCACCGAGGAAGCCACCGCCGACCGCCTCCGCGAGACCGCCCTCGCGCTGGTGGACGACGCCGAGGTGGCGGCCCGGCTGCGGCAGATCCAGGCCGACATGGTGCGCGAAGGGGGCACGACGCGGGCCGCCGACCTGATCGAGGCGGAGCTGCCCGGCCGCTGACCTCGGTGGAGAAACGTTGTTGAACCAGTCACAAGATCGTGGAGGAGTTGCCCGGCGCCCCCTCGATCCGACAGAGTTTCCCGTAACCGGCGTACCGTCCGGTACGGCCGTCGTGCCCGCCCCCACGGGGCACGACGGCCGTTCTATCGTGGGCGGATGACGACGACGTACGCGGCGCTGCTGCGCGGGATCAACGTGGGCGGCAACAAGAAGCTCCCCATGGCCGACCTGCGAACTCTCCTGGCCGAGCTGGGCCATGACGACGTGCGCACCCATCTCCAGAGCGGTCAGGCCGTGTTCACCGCCTCCCAGGGGGACGAGGGCATCCTGGCCGGGGAGTTGAGCGTGGCCATCGAGAAGCGGTTCGGCTTCCCGGTCGACGTCATCGTGCGGGACCACGCCTACCTGACGGCGGTCGCGGAAGCCTGCCCGTTCCCCGCCGACGCGCTGGAACCCAAGCAGGTGCACGTCACCTACTTCTCCGGCCCGGTGGACCCCGAGCGCTTCGCCGGGATCGACACCGCCGCCCGCCTCCCCGAGGAGTTCCGCCTCGGCGACCGGTGTCTGTACCTCTACGCACCCGACGGGCTGGGCCGCTCCAAGCTGGCCGAGGAGCTGGGCCGCCCGCGTGTCACCAAGGGCCTGGTCGCGACCACCCGGAACTGGAACACCGTCCGCAAACTGGTCGAGCTGACCGGCTGACGGCCCCTTCTACCGGACGGCCGGTGAAAGTCAACCCCCTTTCACTCCAAAGGGGTTGATTGCTGGTGCCGTCGGCCGGTTCGTGGGTAACGTCACCGACCGAGCCGACCCGGCACGCTTCCCTCGCCGCAGCCCGGCCCCCGTAAGGCCCCCGGATCAGGAGTGAGGACGACAGACGTGAACGCGTACAACCACCCCGGCAGCACCTCCGGCCGACCGGTACCCGGTGGCGACGGTACCGACCTGGAGACGCTGATCCGGCTCGCGGACGGACTCGTCGCCGCGCTGCACGCCGAGTACCCGGTGCTCCTCGAACACGGTGAGATCATCCAGGCCGAGCTGGCCCTCGCGGCCGACGACGGCTTCCCGCCCAACCGGGGCCGCATCCGCCACCAGCTCGACGACCTCTGCATCGGCGCCGCCGCCGGCACCGGCACCCTGGAGTACACCCGGCGCCTGACGACGGCGCTCAACCTGTAGAGCGCTTCTCCAGTGGAGCGCTCAAGCGCCCACGGCCACCGGGACCGACCGCAGCGCCTCGGTGTAGCGGTCGAGCAGCACCCGCGCCACCTCCGGCGCCGGGCCCAGCACATCGGCCAGGACGTCCGCGTCGGCCGCGCCCCGCGCGATCCGGTCGGGCAGGAAGCCCGGCGCCAGCACATAGGGCGCGACGGCCACCCGCTCGCACCCCTGGGCGCGCAGCTCGCGCACGGCGTCCTCGGTGCGCGGCAGGCGGGCGGAGGCGAACGCGGGTCGCACGGCGCACCAACCGGTGCGCCACCACTCCCGCGCGATGTCGGCGATCACCGCGATCGCCTCCGCGTCGGAGGACCCCGCCGAGGCCAGCACGACCCCGGTCGAGGACTTGTCGGCGGGCCTGACCCCCGCCTCGTAAAGGCGCCGTTCCAGCGCCGAGACCAGCAGCGGCGACGGGCCGAGCACCTCCGCCTGCCGGACCCGCATCCCGGGCGGCGCCTCCCGCAGCACGGCCGGGATGTCGGCCTTGGCGTGGAAGGCGCGGGTCAGCAGCAGCGGCTGCGCGACCACCTCGCGCACCCCGCCGGCCGCCAGCGACTTGAGCACACCGCCGACCGAGGGCACGTTGAAGTCGAGGAAGCCGGTCGCCACCCTGAGGTCCGGCCGCATCGACCTCACCCGCGCGACCAGGGCGTGCACGGTCGCGGCGTGCCGGGGGTCGCGGCTGCCGTGGGCGACGATCAGGAGAACGGGTTTGTGGTGCATGGGAGTTCAGCTCTTCACCAGCAGGCCTCGGCTGCGCAGTACCCACCGCTCCAGCGGACTGAAGATCAGCAGGTCGACCGCGATGCCGACGAACAGGATCAGCAGGATGGCCTCGAACACCATCGCCATGTCGAGGGCGTTGCGGCCGTTCTCCAGCAACTGGCCGAGGCCGACGCCCAGATCGGGGAAGGACGCGATGATCTCGGCCGCCATCAGCGAGCGCCAGGAGAACGCCCAGCCCTGCTTCATCCCGGCCACGTAGCCGGGCAGCGCGGCGGGCAGCGTGATGTGCCAGACGCCCCGCAGCCCGCCGGCGCCCATGGTGCGGCCCGCCCGCAGGAACAGCGGCGGCACCTGGTCGATGCCGGACACCAGGCCGTTGGCGATGGAGGGCACCGCGCCGAGCAGGATCACCGCGTACATCATCGAGTTGTTCAGCCCCAGCCAGATCACCGCCGGGGGCACCCAGGCCACCGAGGGCAGCGACTGGAGGCCGGACAGGATCGGCCCGATGGCCGCGCGCACGAACTTCACCCGCGCCACCAGCAGGCCCAGGGGAGTGCCGATGAGCAGGGCCAGGCCGAAGCCGAGCAGACCGCGCGAGACGCTGGTCCAGATGTAGCCGAGGAGCTTGCCCGCCAGCCAGTCCCGCTGGACCGCCTCCCACACCGCCTTCGGCGCGGGCAGCTTGGTGCGGTCGGTGACGATCCCGAAGGACACCAGGGCCTGCCAGACCAGCAGCACCACCAGGACGGCGGTGACCGGCGGCAGCACCTTGGTGACCAGGGTCTGCCTCAGCGGCACCCGTGCGCCGTGCGGGGTCTCCAGGGCGTCGAGGCCCGCCTCCACGCTCCCCGTGCCGGGAGCCGGTGTCGTCTCAGTGCTGGCCATGGCGGCGGATCTCCCCTCGCAGCGCCTCGGTGATCTCCAGGGACAGTTCCGCCACGGGGGCGTCCTCGATGCGGCGGGGCTGCGGGATGTCCACCGTCCACTGGTGGGCCACCTTGCCCGGCCGGGAGGACAGCAGCACGACCCGCTGGGCCAGCCGTACCGCCTCGCGCACGTTGTGGGTCACGAACAGCACCGACAGGCCGGTCTCCGTCCAGACGCGGGTCAGCTCGTCGTGCAGCACGTCGCGGGTGATGGCGTCGAGGGCCGCGAACGGCTCGTCCATCAGCAGCAGTCCGCTCTCCTGCGCCAGCGCGCGGGCCAGCGCCACCCGCTGCCGCATACCGCCGGAGAGTTCGTGCACCCGCTTGCCGTACGCGCCCCCCAGCCGCACCAGTTCGAGCAGCGACTCGGCCTTGTCGCGACGGTCGCTCTTGGGCACGCCCCGCAGGCGCAGGGCGAGTTCGATGTTCTTGCCCGCGGTCAGCCACGGGAAGAGGGCATGCTCCTGGAACATCAGGGCCGGACGGCCGTCGGTGTCGATGGACCCGGCGCTGGGCCGGTCAAGGCCCGCGACCAGGTTGAGCAGGGTCGACTTGCCGCAGCCGGAGGCCCCCAGGAGGGTGACGAACTCGCCCGGCGCGACATCGAGGCTGATGTCGTCCAGCACGAGCTGCTGTCCGCCCGGGCCCGGATAGGACTTCGAGACGTGGTCGAGGCGGGCGGCGTACTCGACCGCCGGGCCGGCCGTGGTGAGGGTGGTGGCCATGGTCGTCACCTCCTGGGAACTCATCGGTTGGCGTCGGTCAGTCGGTGCCGAGACCGGCGGCGTCGACCTTGGGGGCGCCCTCGGCGCCGAGGACCTTGTTGAGCAGGGTCAGGTCGTAGATGCCCTTGAGGTCGGGCTTGGCCAGCAGGCCCGCCTTGACCGCGTGGTCGGCCTCGGTGTTCAGGGTCGCGGCCAGCGGGTCGTCGGTGGTCTGGATCGACTTCCACGCCGGGTCCAGCACGGCGGGGGCCAGCGCCTTGCCGGAGTCGGCCTCCAGCTGCTTGTTCGCCGCCTCCTTGGCCGCGTCCGGGTTGGCCTTGATCCACTTGTTGGTGCGCACCGAGGCCCGCAGCACCGCCTCGACGGCCTTCGGGTGGGCCTTGAGGAACTTCTGCGACACGATCACGTTGGTGATCACGAACTTCTTGTCCGGCCACAGGTCGGACTCGTCCAGCAGCACCTTGCCGCCCTCGGCGACCAGCTTGGACGCGGTCGGCTCCGGCACCCACGCACCGTCCAGGGAACCGGCCTTGAAGGCGTCCGGGGTCACCTTGTTGTCGCTGCGGACCACGGTGACGTCACCCTTGCCGCTCTGCGCGTCGACCTGGTAGCCCTGCTCCGCCGCCCAGTTGAGGAAGGCGACGTCCTGGGTGTTGCCGAGCTGGGGCGTGGCGATCCGCTTGCCCTTGACGTCCTTGAGCGACTTGATCTTCTTGGGGTTCACGACCAGCTTCACCCCGCCGGACGCCGAACCGCTGATGATCTTCAGGCTGCGGCCGCCGGACTTGGTGTAGCCGTTGATGGCGGGGGAGGGGCCGATCCAGCCGATGTCGATGGAGCCGGAGTTGAGCGCCTCGATCTCGGAGGGGCCCGCGTTGAAGGTGGCGTAGTCGGCCTTGGTGGCGCCCAGTTCCTTCTGGAAAAGGCCCTGCTGGCGGCCGACCAGCGCGGTGGCGTGGGTGAGGTTGCCGAAGTAGCCGATCTTGACGGAGTCCAGGCCGTCGATCTTCTTGGCTCCGGAGGCGACCTTCTGGTCGGCGGGGTCGTCCTTGGCCTCGGACCCGTAACCGCAGGCCGCGAGGGCCAGCAGGGGGAGTACGGCGAGAACGGTGAGACCGCGGCGCGGCAGCGGCGAACGGTTGGCAGGCACGGGAGGCGTTTCCTCTCGTCGGCCCGGCGGTCACGGCGTCAGGCCGTGGCCGGGAGGTCGATGGGTCTTCGTCGTCGCAACCGGGACGTCGTCGGGTGGGGGGAGGGCATTGCGT
>NZ_MUNH01000122.1:0-2259 GCF_002154615.1 Streptomyces recifensis | reverse complement strand
GCCCCCGAGGGCTCCTGGCCGCCCCCGCCGCCCCCCGGCACGCCGGGTTACGGCGAGGCGGGCGCGGGCGGCGCCGGCGGCGGCTGGGGTGCCTCGTACCAGCAGCCGGCGCCGAAGCCGGCCGGCGGCGGGCGCGGCGGGCTGATCGCGGCGGTGCTGGTGGCCGCGCTGGTCGCGGGTGGTCTGGGCGGCGGCCTCGGTTACACCCTGGCCAAGGACAACGACGGCCAGGGCTCCACCACCGTCTCCGCCGCAGACAACGGCGCCTCGCAGGTCAAGCGGGCGCCGGGCACCATCGCGGGCGTGGCCTCCAGGGCGCTGCCCAGCACGGTGACCATCGAGGCGGAGAGCAACAGCGGCGAGGGCGGCACGGGCACCGGGTTCGTCTTCGACACCCAGGGCCACATCGTCACCAACAACCACGTGGTCGCCGAGGCGGTCGGCGGCGGCAAGCTGTCGGCCACCTTCCCCGACGGCCGCAAGTACGCCGCCGAGGTCGTGGGACACGCCCAGGGTTACGACGTGGCCGTCATCAAGCTGAAGAACGCGCCCTCGGACCTCAAGCCGCTCTCCCTCGGCAACTCCGACCAGGTCGCGGTGGGCGACGAGACGATCGCCATCGGCGCCCCCTTCGGGCTGTCCAACACGGTGACGACCGGCATCATCAGCGCCAAGAACCGCCCGGTGGCCTCCAGCGACGGCAGCTCCAGCAGCAAGGCGTCCTACATGAGCGCCCTGCAGACCGACGCGTCGATCAACCCGGGCAACTCCGGCGGCCCGCTGCTCAACGCCTCCGGCGCGGTGATCGGCATCAACTCCGCGATCCAGTCGACCAGCGGCGGCAGCTTCGGCTCCGGCCAGTCCGGCTCGATCGGCCTCGGCTTCGCCATCCCGATCAACCAGGCCAAGTACGTCGCCCAGCAGCTCATCAAGTCCGGCAAGCCGGTGTACGCCAAGATCGGCGCCTCGGTCTCCCTGGAGGAGTCCACCGACGGCGCGAAGATCACCGACCAGGGCGCGGGCGGCGCGGACGCGGTCGAGTCGGGCGGCCCCGCCGCCGAGGCCGGCCTCAAGCCGGGCGACGTCATCACCAAGCTGGACGACTCCGTCATCGACAGCGGCCCCACCCTGATCGGCGAGATCTGGACCCACAAGCCCGGCGACAAGGTCAAGGTCACCTACACCCGGGGCGGCGACCAGCACACCGTCGACCTCACCCTCGGCTCCCGAGTCGGCGACAGCTGAGCCAGGTCCCCCGCCGGCCTCTCGCTCCCGGTACGCTGTACCCCGCTCCGCCCCAGGTGGGCGAAGCGGGGAGGTGTGCCCGAGCGGCCTAAGGGAACGGTCTTGAAAACCGTCGTGGCAGCGATGTCACCGTGGGTTCAAATCCCACCGCCTCCGCAGAGGTAGCGAACAGAAGGGGCGTCCCCGGCCAAGGGGACGCCCCTTGCGCGTGCGCCGCGCTACGCCCGCGCGTCCTGCGGGTACCACCGCAGCTCGATCGTGTTGCCGTCCGGGTCCTGGACGTAGACCGACGTCGCCTCGCCGCGCGCGCCCGAGCGCTGGACCGGACCCTCCAGGACGGTGAAGCGGCCGGTGGCGATGATCTCGGCCCAGTCCAAGGGGTCCACGACCAGGCAGAAGTGGTCGACGTTGGAGTCGGAGCGGGGGCCCTCGACGATGTCGATGATCGTCTCCGGGGTGATGCGGACGGAGGGGAAGGGGGCCTTGCCGGCGCGCCATTCGTCGACGTTCTCCGGCTGGAGGCCGAGGAGCGTGGTGTAGAAGCCGAGGGAGCGTTCGACGTCGGCGACCTTGAGGACCAGGTGGTCGAATGCCTTGACGTGCAGGGCGGGCACTGTGCCTCCAGAGGCTGTCGGGGACGGGTCCACGATCCACCGGTGCGGCGGCTTCATCAAGGTCCCCCCGCCCTCCGTTCCGCCGACCCCAGCGTGGCCCGTGCCTCCGCCTCCGGCAGGCCGGTGTCCAGGGCCGCGTCCAGGAGCGGGTCCGCCAGCGCGGCACCCAGGCCCTGTTCCCAGGCCCGGCACGCCGCCCAGAAGAGGCGGGAGTTGCGCTCGCCCTCGTGCGCGGTGCGGACGAAGTGGAGCAGGGCCGCGCCGCCGTCCGCCGAGTGCGCCCGCGAAGGCCGGGGCGGCCCTGCTCCACTTCGTCCGCACCTTCTGGGCGGCGTGCCGGGCCTGGGAACAGGGCCTGGGTGCCGCGCTGGCGGACCCGCTCCTGGACGCGGCCCTGGAC
>NZ_MUNH01000121.1:0-15769 GCF_002154615.1 Streptomyces recifensis | reverse complement strand
GGGGGTGCGGCGCGGGGCGCCGCCGTAGGGGTCGCCGCCGGGCAGGTGGGTGCGGGTGTGCCCGGTGTCGGGGTAACCGTGTTCGCCTGAGGTGCTCATGCCGCGTCCGCCCTCTCCGCCTGGTGTTCATACGACGGTAGCCGGGCTGGTCCTCGCGCGGGCGCGGTGTGGTGACTGGACATCAGGGAAACGCGACCTCGAGTCCGGGCGTCAGACGGCCATGCCGTACACGATGGTGAACAGCGTGCCGAGGGAGCCGATGATGAAGACCCCGGTGAGGCCCGCGATGATGAGTCCCTTGCCCTGTTCCGCGCTGAAGGTGTCCCGCAGCGCGGTGGCGCCGATGCGCTGTTTGGCCGCGCCCCAGATGGCGATGCCGAGGCAGAGAAGGATGGCGACGGCCATCACGACCTCGATCATCACCTTCGCTTCGTTGCCCAGGCTGCCGAAAGGCCCCCAGTCCGGAGCGATTCCGCCGATGATGGTGTTGATGTCTCCCTTGTCGGCCGCAAAGAGCATGTAAGTCACCGCCCCTGGTGGGTAGTTGTGCCGCTCCTCTGCGGTGTGCAGAGGTCAGGTCCCATTGTCGCCGACAACGTCGCCGTCGTATGTCGACTTGGCGGCATTCACAGGCGGGTCTCGTACATTTGGCGCGTACGGTCACTCTGTGTATCACGGCAGGTCACGCCGGGCAATGACGCGGGTGCGAAACCTGTGGTGTGGTTCCGTCGTTGGGTTCTCTTACGGCCCTTCCGTCCCCCGCGCGGTTTCTGACGGCCGGTCGGGTGAGACGTCGAGACGATGTTCTCACGCGGCGTCAGCGCGGTTTGAGTCCGTGCAGCAGCAGGCGGACGTGGGTGTCGAGACCGGCCATCGCCTCCTCGGCGTCCAGCGCGCAGCCGGCGATGAGGGCGGCGAGGCCGTGCAGGCTGGCGGCGGCGACCAGGGTGATGCGCTCGGGGTCGCCCTGGACGATCTCGCCGCGTTCCTGCGCGCGGGCGAAGGTGCGGGTGAGGGAGCCGAGGGACTGGTCGACGGCGGCGGCGAGCCGGCCGGAGCTGTCGGGTTCGTGCTTGCGCGCGAACATCAGCTCCAGCAGCTCGGGGTTGTCGACGGCGAAGCCGAGGTAGGCCCGCGCGAGGGCGGTCAGGCGCTGCTCGAAGTCCGCCTCGGGGGTGTCGGCGGCCGCGGCGGTGAGGGCCTGGTTGAGGCGCTCGTAGCCGGCGAGGGCCAGGGCGTCGAGGAGGGCCTGCTTGTCCTTGAAGTGGCGGCCGGGGGCGGCATGGCTGACGCCGGTGGCGCGGGCCAGCTCGCGCAGGGAGAGGGCGGCGGCCCCCTTCTCGCGCAGGGTGCGCTCGGCGCTCTGGAGCAGGGCGGCGCGCAGGTCGCCGTGGTGGTACGGGCGGCTGGTGGGGATGCGCGGCATGGGGGCCATGGTATCCCGATGTTGTCGGCGCCAGCTTTGTTGACGGTGGCTGCATTGTTGTCGTTGACATCATTGTTGGCGTTGCCTACATTGGGCCCATGGCCGAGACGAGTGAAGCGCGCACCGCGCGCCAGTGGAATGTGGACCGCCTGCCGGATCTGAGCGGCCGTACGGCCGTGGTGACCGGTGCCAACAGCGGGATCGGCTTCATGGCCGCCGCCGCGCTGGCGCGGGCCGGGGCGCATGTGGTGTTCGCGGTGCGGGACCTGGCGCGCGGCGCCGCCGCGGCGGGGCGGGTGAGCGGCAGCACCGAGGTGCGCCGGCTGGACCTGGCGGACCTGGACTCGGTACGGGAGTTCGCGGCCGGCTGGGACCGCCCGCTGGACCTCCTGGTCAACAACGCGGGCGTGATGATGCTCCCCGAGGGACGGACGAAGCAGGGCTTCGAGACCCAGTTCGGCACCAACCACCTCGGGCACTTCGCCCTGACCAACCTGCTGCTGCCGCACCTCACCGACCGCGTGGTGACCGTCTCCTCCGGGCTGCACCGGGGCGGGGACGGCCGGATCAGCTTCGACGACGTCAATCTGCGCGGCCGCTACACCCCGACCCGCGCCTACGCCCAGTCCAAGCTGGCCAACCTCCTGTTCACCCTGGAGCTCCAGCGGCGCCTCACCGAGGCGGGGTCCGCGGTGCGCGCCCTCGCCGCCCACCCCGGCTACGCGGCGACCAACCTCCAGAGCCATGCCGCGAACCCGCTGGCCCGCCTCTTCATGGGCGTCGGCAACAAGGTGTTCGCCCAGGACGACAAGGGCGGCTCCCTGCCCACCCTGTACGCGGCCACCCAGGACCTGCCCGGCGCGTCCTACGTCGGTCCCGGCGGCCTCGGCGAGATGCGCGGCGCCCCCGCGCTGGTCGGCCGGAGCGCGGCGGCGAGCGACCCCGGGGCGGCCCGGCGGCTGTGGACGCTCTCCGAGGAGCTGACCGGCGTCACCTGGGGGCTCACGGAGCCCGCGACCAGCGGTGTTGACAGCGGGTGACCGCAGAACGGGCGGAGGGTGACCGGCGCGGGTAGGTTGGACGGAACTCCGGCCGACGGCGGGTGAGTCCCGGGAGCGGTTCACAGGAAAATCTCAGCGACGGCCGGGCAGGTTTCTCACCCTATGGGGACAGAGTGAGGACTGATGAAGCGCAGCGCACGCAACCCGGTCACCTCGCGGCCCGCCCTGCTCGGCGCGGTCGTGATGCTCGCCCTCACCTCGGCCTCCGTCGCGGCCGCCGACGACGGGCGCGGCCCGCTCGAGGTGACCGTCACCGCGCCCGCCGACGCGCGGACCGCCCGGGTGGGCGCGCTGTTCGGCGCGGACGCCGCGGGCCGGCCGGAGCGCGGTCACTTCTGCACCGCCTCGGTGGTGCACAGCCCCGCCCATGATCTGCTGGTCACCGCCGCGCACTGCATCACCCATGCCGACGGCAAGCTGTTCTTCGCGCCGGGCTACCGCAACGGCCGGGCGCCGTACGGGATGTGGCCGGTGGGGGAGTGGGTGCTGCCGGCGGGGTGGACGGCGGACGAGGACGAGGACAGCGACGTGGCCTTCGCGCACGTCGATGAGGTGGACGGGCGACAGGTCGAGGACGTGGTCGGCGGGAACCGGTTCGCCACCGGGACCGCGGCCGGCGCGAGCGCCGTCACGCTCTTCGGGCTGCCGGACGCCCGCGAGACGCCGGTGATGTGCACCGACCGGCCGGTGGCGCGCGGTCTGACCCAGCAGCGGGTGCACTGCCCCGGCTTCACCGGTGGGACCAGCGGGAGCCCGTGGCTGAACGGGTCCGGGCAGGTGGTCGGGGTGCTCGGCGGGCACCAGCGGGGCGGGTCGACGGCGGACGTCTCCTACAGCGTCGTGCTGGGGCGGGCGGCGGCCGCGCTGTACCGGACGGCCACCGGGAGCTGAAGGGGCGTCGGAACGGGCCCGGATAGGCCGAATTGTTGGCCTGAGTGTCGGCCACGGGGGCAAAGGGGCCTTGAACCGGCCCTTCATGGGGGAAAGTTGACCCGTGCGCAAAGTATGGGTGGCCGGGGGCGCCGCGATCGGACTCGGCCTGAGCTTCGTGATGCTGCTCGTCGTCGGGGTGTACGTCGTCGCGGGGAACCTCGCGGGCGGGGCCGCCGCCGGCGGTGTCGGGCTGGCCAAGGGCGCCGTCCCGGCGGCGTACCAGACGCTCGTGCAGAAGTGGGGCAACCTCTGTCCTGCCATCAACCCGGCACTGCTGGCAGCCCAGTTGTACCAGGAGAGCGGGTTCAACCCCGGTGCGCGCAGCCCCGCGAAGGCGCAGGGGATAGCGCAGTTCATCCCCGGCACCTGGGCCACCCACGGGGTGGACGGGGACGGCGACGGGGACCGGGACGTGTGGGACCCGGACGACGCGATCCCGTCGGCGGCCTCCTACGACTGCGAACTCGCCAAGTACGTCAAGGACGTTCCCGGTGACGTCTCGGCCAACATGCTGGCCGCCTACAACGCGGGCGCGTACGCGGTCATCCGGTACGGGGGCGTGCCGCCTTACCGGGAGACCCGGAACTACGTGAAGACGATCACGACGCTGGCGAAAAGCTTCGCCGCGCCCGTCGCCCGGGTCGACCCCTCCCGGCAGGCTGCCGGGGCCATCGCCTACGCGCAGAGCAAGCTCGGCACCCCGTATCTGTGGGGCGGCACCGGCACGGCCGCGCAGAGCGGGCGGTTCGACTGCTCGGGGCTGACCCAGGCGTCGTACGACAAAGTCGGGATCAAGCTGCCGCGCGTGGCGAACGACCAGTACAACGCGGGTCCGCATCCCGCGCGGAACGAACTGCTCCCCGGCGACCTGGTGTTCTTCTCGCACGATCCGACCGACTCGCGGGCCATCCACCACGTGGGCATCTACGTGGGCGGCGGGTACATGATCGACGCGCCGCGCACGGGTGCGGTGATCCGGTTCGACCCGATCGACGGCGGTGACTACTTCGGTGCCACGAGGGTCACCGAGGATGGCGCGAAAGCGCTCCCCACACATGTGTAGCGGAGCGTGAACCCGCCCCCTGAGCTGCGCGTACGGGTTTCTCTTCGATAACGTCTGAGTGATCATTCGGTGGAGGGTGGAACGTATGCGCAGGGGCTGTGCGTTCCTGTTCACGTAGCCGAGCAGACGTCAGTGCGCCAGTGCAACGGAAGCGGATCTACGACCCACGGGGGGTTGGCGCGACGCACACTGGGTGCGTCCGGTAAGACGACGAAGGGGCCGCAGCACCATGGCTGTACTCGCCGAATCCGGATCGAACCCCGACGTCGAGCTGCTCTACGACATCAACGGCCTGGCGAAGGCCGCCCCGCACTGGTTCGACCGGGTCATGGAGTTCGTCGGCGAGTACGGACTCCCGGTGGCCATGGTCCTGCTGGTCCTCGGCTGCTGGCTGGCGGTCCGGCGCCGGGGCTGCCCGGAGGCGGTGTCCTCGGTGGCCGCGCTGGTCTGGGCGCCGCTGGCGGCGGCCGTGGCCGTCCTGGTGAACGTGCCCATCCGCGGCTTCGTGGAGCGGCCCCGCCCCTTCATGGACCACCAGGGGCTCGACGTCCTGATCGCGGGCAAGAGCGACTACTCGTTCGTCAGCGACCACGCGACGATCACCATGGCGATCGGGGTCGGCCTCTTCGTCGCCAACCGCCGCTTCGGCATCGCCGGTATCGCTCTCGCCCTGCTGGAGGGCTTCTGCCGGGTCTTCATGGGCGTGCACTACCCGACCGACGTGATCGGCGGCTTCGCCCTCGGTACGGCGGTCGCGCTGCTGCTCTCCCCGCCCGCGACGGCGCTGCTGACCCCGCTGGTGCGGGCCATCGCCCGTTCGCCGCGCGCGGGACGGCTGGTGAGCGCCCGTCCGGCGGTCGGTGAGCGCGGGGACGCGCTGTTCTCCGGCGGCCGGGAGCCGGCGGGGTCGGGGGAGAAGGACCTGGCCGCGTAGGCGGCTGGTGGACCTGACCAGAAGGCCGCGGCTCGCTCGCCGCGGCCTTCTGGCGTGTCACAGCCCCTGCGCGTACCCGAAGAACCGGTCCGGGTCGTACCGCTTCTTCACCTCGGCGAGCCGGGTGCCGGCGCTGCCGTAGTAGGCGCGGCGCCAGTCGGTCAGGGCGGCGTCGGTGTAGTTCTGGTAGGCGGCGCCCGAGGCGTGGGGACGCATCGCGGTGTGGGTGGCGTCCAGCCAGGAGCGGGCGGCCGAGCCGGAGGCGCCCGCGTCCCAGGAGGCGAGGTACTGGGCCAGCATCCGGGAGCGGCGGTGCACGAAGGCGGTAGCGGTGGGCGAGACCCGGTTGACGGCGCCGCCCAGCGCGGTGAGCGCCACGCTGCCCGCGCCGCCGGACATCGCGCCGACCCGCTTCAGCAGGGTCGCGACGCCGGCCGGGGACAGCGAGCGGTCGAAGAAGTCGGAGCGGGCCGCGTAGGTCTCGCGGTGCAGGGCGCCGCGCGGGGAGCGGCCGGGGGTGGTGCCCGGCAGATGGCACTGGGCGTCGGTGGCGAAGGCGGAGCAGCCGGCGTATATCTCCATCGCCTCCTCGTAGCCGTGGTTGCGCAGGGAGACGGCGGAGGCGTCGGCGCCCGCGCGGTGGGCGAGGCGGTCCACGGCGTTCTCCAGGTCGTTCCTGGAGCCCATGGAGAAGCAGGAGAGGGAGACGGTCGGGGTGCGGCTCCCGGCGCGTTCCAGGTGCAGGGCGGACCAGATCTCGTCCGGCTGGGTGGGCCCCCACTCCTGCCACGCCTTCAGCACGGCCGCCGCCTTCGCCCAGGGCCAGCGCAGCGAGGCGGTGACGGCCTGCGGGGCGCGGTGGGTGGTGAAGCGCAGCTCGGTGACGACGCCGAAGTTGCCGTTGCCCGCCCCGCGCAGCGCCCAGAACAGGTCCGCGTTCTCATGGGCGTTGGCCGTGCGGGTGCGGCCGTCCGCCGTGACCAGGGTCGCCTGGGTGAGGCTGTCGCAGGTCAGGCCGTAGGCGCGGGAGGCGACACCGTGGCCGCCGCCGAGCACCAGCCCGGATATCCCGACCGTCGGGCAGGACCCGGCCGGTATGGTCGCGCCCTTCGCGCCCAGCGTCCGGTACACGTCGATCAGCTTGGCCCCCGCGCCCACCACGGCGTGCCCGCCCGAGGCGCTCACCCGGTTCAGGGCGGACACGTCGACGATCAGGCGGCCGTCGCCGGAGGAGTAACCGGCGTAGGAGTGGCCGCCGTTGCGGATCGCCACCTTGATCCGGTGGGCGCGGGCGTACGCCAGCAGGGTGCGGATGTCGGCCGCGTGGGCCGCGTAGGCGACGGCGGCCGGGCGCAGGGAGTCGAAGCGGGTGTTGTAGAGGCGGCGGGCCGGGGTCCAGGAGGCGTCGCCGGGGCGGACCAGGGTGCCGTCGAGGTCGCGCGCGAGAGCGGTCCAGTCGGCGGCGGCCTTCACGGACGCCGTCGTCATGGTGGCCGACACCCGCGAACCGGAAGGCCCCGGCCGGGCGGAGGCGCCCGCGGGTGCGCAGGCGGTGAGTGCGGTGAGGGCGGTGGCGCCGCCCGTGAGAAACGTCCGCCGGTCCATGTCGCTCGCCGTCCCCTCGCCCTTGCGGTGATCCTTCGGGGAGCCAGACGGCGTCCGGGGGGCCTGGGTTCCGGACAGGGGCGAGAACGCGTCAGACGCGGGCGCCCGTCGGGACCTCCGCGTGTCCTGGCCGTAAGCGTTCCGTCACCTCACCAGGCCGACGGCAGGGGTTCACCCCTCGTTCACTTCGGGCCATCGGCGGCTTCACCTGTTCTGCCTAATTTCGGCCGTAGCCGGTACGGAGTGCGGACAGGATGCACTCGCGTACCACCCAACGTCGCACGCCGCCCCTAGCGGCGGCTCCTGGAAGGAACTTCCGAACGTGAAGCTTCAGCGCAAGAACCGGCTGCGCGCCCTCTCGCTCGGTGCGGTCGCCGTCTCCGGTGCCCTGGCCCTGACGGCGTGCGGCTCCGACGACACGGGCACGAAGACGGGCAACGGCTCGTCGTCGTCGGCCGCCGCCGGTTCGATCAAGTGCGACGGCGCCAAGGGCCAGCTCCTGGCCGACGGGTCCTCGGCCCAGAAGAACGCGATCGACGCGTGGGTGAAGAACTTCTCCCAGGCGTGCGGCGTGCAGATCAACTACAAGGGCGCCGGCTCCGGCGCCGGTGTCACCTCGTTCAACCAGGGCCAGATCGCCTTCGCCGGCTCCGACTCCGCCCTGAAGCCGGAGGAGGTCGCCGCCTCCAAGAAGGTCTGCAAGGGCGGCCAGGGCATCGACCTCCCGATGGTCGGCGGTCCGATCGCGCTCGGCTACAACGTGCCCGGCGTGGACAACCTGGTGCTGGACGCCCCGACGCTCGCCAAGATCTTCGACAGCAAGATCCAGAAGTGGAACGACGCGGCGATCAAGAAGCTGAACCCCTCGGCGAAGCTGCCCGACCTGAAGATCCAGCCGTTCCACCGCTCCGAGGACTCCGGCACCACGGACAACTTCACCAAGTACCTGATCGCCACCACCCCGGACAACTGGAAGTACGAGGGCGGCAAGGCGTGGCAGGCCAAGGGCGGCCAGGCGGCCTCCGGGTCGTCCGGCGTGGCCCAGGGCGTCAAGCAGAACCAGGGCGCGATCGGCTACTTCGAGCTGTCCTACGCCAAGGACATGACCACCGTGGCCATCGCCACCGGTGCCAAGACCCCGGTCAAGCCCTCCACCGACTCCGCCACCGCCGACATCGCGGCCGCCAAGGTCGTCGGCACGGGCCAGGACCTCGCGCTGAAGCTGGACTACAACACCAAGGCCGAGGGCGCCTACCCGATCACCCTGGTCACGTACGAGATCGTCTGCGACAAGGGCAACAAGCCCGAGACGCTGCCCGCGACCAAGGCGTTCCTGACCTACCTCGCCAGCGAGGACGGCCAGAAGGTGCTGTCGCAGAACGACTACGCGCCGATCCCCGCGGAGATCATCGCCAAGGTCCGTACCACCGTCGCCTCCCTGAGCTGACCCGATCCCGAGTGTGCGCACCGGTCCCGCCCAGCGGGGCCGGGCGCACCGTCCGGTGCACCGCCGCCCGAGCCGCCCCGCGCGGCTCAGCAGACCGGAGAACCCGATGGACATATCGACGACAACCGACGTACCCCCCTCCGCCCCCCGGCCCGACGCCGACGAGCGGCGGACCGCACGGGGCGTGACCCGCCCCGGCGACCGGATCTTCCTTGCCCTCTCGCGCGGCTCGGGCATCCTGCTGCTGGTGGTCATGGCCGCGATCGCGGTCTTCCTCACCTACCGGGCGTGCCTGGCGATCAGCGCCGACGACGGCAACTTCCTGACCACCTTCGAGTGGAACACCAACACCGACCCGCCGGTCTTCGGCATCGCGGTGCTGGCCTTCGGCACGGTCGTCTCCTCGGTCGTCGCCATGGCGCTGGCGCTGCCCGTCGCGGTGGCCATCGCGCTGTTCCTCACGCACTACGCCCCGCGCCGGCTGAGCGGCCCGATCGCCTATGTGATCGACCTGCTCGCCGCCGTGCCCTCGATCGTCTACGGCCTGTGGGGCGCTCTGATCCTCGTCCCGCACATGCAGGGCCTGTACGGCTGGCTGGACCAGTTCCTCGGCTGGACCGGGATCTTCGCCTGGAACGGCGGCGCCCCGCGCGCGATGCTCACCGTCGGCATCCTGCTGGCGATCATGATCCTGCCGATCATCACCAACGTGAGCCGCGAGGTCTTCCGTCAGGTGCCCCGGATGCACGAGGAGGCCGCGCTGGCCCTCGGCGCCACCCGCTGGGAGGTCGTCCGCATGGCGGTGCTGCCCTTCGGGCGCTCCGGTGTGATCTCGGCCGCGATGCTCGGCCTCGGCCGCGCGCTCGGCGAGACGATGGCCGTGGCCACCGTGCTCTCCCCGAGCTACGACATCCAGGCCAGCCTCCTCGACCCCGGCGGCGGCACCTTCGCCCAGAACATCGCCTCCAAGTTCGGTGAGGCGTCCGTGCAGGGCCGGGACGCGCTGATCGCCTCCGGTCTGGTCCTGTTCGTCATCACCCTGCTGGTCAACGGCGCGGCCCGCGCGATCATCGCCCGCCGCAAGGAGTACTCGGGGGCCAACGCATGAGCACCGCACTCAATCCCCGTGACGGCGCCGGTGTTCGGCGCGGCGCCGGGCTGCCGAAGTGGTCCCTGTGGGCCGTCGCGGCCGGGTCTCTCGCCCTGGCCGTGGGTATCGGTCTGGTGGCGGGGCTCACCAGCCACGTCCAGTGGGGCCTGATCGCCGCGCTGCTGTTCGTCCTCGGCACCTACGCGGTCGCCGCCCGTGCGGAGGGCCGCCGGCAGGCCAAGGACCGGGTCGCCACCGCGCTGGTCTGGGTGGCGTTCCTGCTGGCCGTGGTCCCGCTGGTGTCGCTGGTCTGGACGACCGTCTCGCGCGGTGTGAAGGTCCTCGACGGCTACTTCCTCAGCCACTCCATGGGCCTGGTCGCCGACTCCGAGCCCGGCGGCGGCATCTACCACGCCATCCTCGGCAGCCTGGAGCAGGTGGGCCTCGCCACCGCGATCGGCGCACCCATCGGTGTGCTCACCGCGATCTACCTGGTGGAGTACGGCCGGGGCCGGCTCGCCCTGGCGGTGACCTTCTTCGTCGACGTGATGACGGGCATCCCGTCCATCGTCGCGGGCCTGTTCATCCTCAGCCTGATGCTGATCCTCGACCTCCAGCCCTTCGGGTTCGCCGGTTCGCTGGCCCTGGCGATCCTGATGATGCCGGTGGTGGTGCGCTCCACCGAGGAGATGCTGAAGCTGGTCCCGAACGAGCTGCGCGAGGCGTCCCTGGCGCTCGGCATCCCGAAGTGGCGGACCATCCTCAAGGTGGTCCTGCCGACCTCGCTCGGCGGCATCACGACCGGCGTCATGCTGGCCATCGCCCGGATCGCGGGCGAGACCGCCCCGGTGCTGCTGCTGGTGTTCGGCAACCCCTTCATCAACGCCAACCCCTTCGAGGGCGCCCAGGCGTCGCTGCCGCTGTACATCTACCAGCAGTACGCGCAGAGCGCGGGCGCGGGCGTGGCCTACGACCGTGCCTGGGCCGCTTCGCTGACGCTGATCGCGTTCGTGATGATCCTCAACCTGGTGGCCCGCGGCATCGCCCGCTGGAAGGCCCCCAAGACCGGTCGCTGACCGCGGCCCCCCTCAGTGACCGACTGGAAGTGAAGCAATGGCCAAGCGAATCGATGTGAGCGGACTCACCGCCTTCTACGGCGCCCACAAGGCGATCGAGGACATCTCGATGACCGTGGAACCGCGTTCGGTGACGGCGTTCATCGGCCCCTCCGGCTGCGGCAAGTCGACGTTCCTGCGCACCCTGAACCGCATGCACGAGGTGACCCCCGGCGGCCGCGTCGAGGGCAAGGTGCTGCTGGACGACGAGGACCTGTACGGCAGCGGGGTCGACCCGGTGTCGGTGCGGCGCGAGGTCGGCATGGTGTTCCAGCGCCCGAACCCGTTCCCCACCATGTCGATATTCGAGAACGTGGCGGCGGGCCTGCGCCTGAACGGCGGCTACCGCAAGAGCGAGCTGGACGACGTGGTGGAGAAGTCGCTGCGCGGCGCCAACCTGTGGAACGAGGTCAAGGACCGGCTGAACAAGCCCGGCTCCGGCCTCTCCGGCGGCCAGCAGCAGCGGCTGTGCATCGCGCGGGCCATCGCCGTCGAGCCGCGGGTGCTGCTGATGGACGAGCCGTGCTCCGCGCTCGACCCGATCTCCACGCTCGCGATCGAGGACCTGATCGGCGAGCTGAAGGAGCGGTTCACGATCGTCATCGTGACGCACAACATGCAGCAGGCGGCGCGCGTCTCGGACCGTACGGCCTTCTTCAACCTGGCCGGGGTGGGGCAGCCGGGCCGGCTGGTGGAGATCGACGACACCGAGCGGATCTTCTCCAACCCGTCGGTCCAGGCCACGGAGGACTACATCTCCGGCCGCTTCGGCTGAGCCGCCGAGCCCCTCGCGGTGCTGCATGGCGGTGCCACCGCGAGGATGTGGGAAGGGCCCGCTCCCGGTGTTCCGGGGGCGGGCCCTTTCTTCTTGCGCGGCGTCCTACAGCACGGCCAGGTTGACCAGCTCGAAGGCGCCCGCGGCGACCAGCGCGGCGGCCGGCATGGTGATGAACCAGCCGAGCACGATGTTCTTGGCGACGCCCCAGCGGACCGCGTTGACCCGCTTGGTCGCGCCCACACCCATGATCGCCGAGGTGATGACATGGGTCGTGGAGATCGGCGCCTTGAACAGGAACGCCGTGGTGAACATGATCGAGGCACCGGTCGCCTCGGCGGCGAAGCCCTGCGGCGGGTCCAGCTCGATGATCTTGCGGCCGAGGGTGCGCATGATGCGCCAGCCGCCCGCGTAGGTGCCGAGCGAGAGCATCAGCGCACAGACGATCTTGACCCAGACCGGGATCGGGTCGCCGAAGGTCTCGTCGCCGGAGATGACCAGGGCGAGCACCACGACACCCATGGTCTTCTGCGCGTCCTGGAGACCGTGGCCGAGCGCCATGCCCGCCGCCGACACCGTCTGGGCTATGCGGAAACCGCGCTTGGCCTTGTGCGGGTTGGCGTTGCGGAACAGCCACAGGATGGCCGTCATCACCAGATAGCCGCCGATGAGACCGACCACCGGGGAGAGGAACATCGGGATGACGATCTTCTCGACCACCCCGCTCCACAGCACGTCGATGCCGCCCGCCAGCGCCGCGCCCACCATGCCGCCGAACAACGCGTGGGAGGAGGACGAGGGCAGGCCGAAGTACCAGGTGGCGAGGTTCCAGACGATCGCGCCGATCAGCGCGGCGAAGAGGATGGCCATCCCCCTGGAGCCGTGCGGGGTCTCGATCAGGCCCTCGGAGACGGTCTTGGCGACACCGGAGCCGAGGAAGGCACCTGCGAGGTTCATCACGGCCGCCATCGCCAGCGCGGCGCGCGGGGTCAGCGCGCGCGTCGACACCGAGGTGGCGATCGCGTTCGCGGAGTCGTGGAAGCCGTTGGTGTACGTGAAACCGAGCGCGACCAGGATGGTCACGATCAGAGCGAAGGTGTCCATCGACGCCTCAGGACTCCTTGACGGCGATGGTCTCCACCGTGTTCGCCACGTGTTCGAACGCGTCCGCCGCCTCTTCCAGCACGTCCACGACCTGCTTGAGCTTCAGCACCTCGATCGCGTCGTACTTGCCGTTGAAGAGCTGGGCGAGCAGCTTGCGGTGGATCTGGTCGGCCTGGTTCTCCAGCCGGTTGACCTCGATCCAGTACTCGGTGAGGTTCGACATGGTGCGCAGGTTCGGCATGGCCTCCGCCGTCAGCACCGCGGCCCGCGCCAGCACCTCGATCTGCTGCTCGACGCCCTTCGGCAGTTCCTCGATGTTGTAGAGGACGACCAGGTCGACGGCCTCCTCCATGAAGTCCATGATGTCGTCGAGCGAGGAGGCGAGGTTGTAGATGTCCTCGCGGTCGAACGGCGTGATGAAGGAGGAGTTGAGCTGGTGGAAGATCGCGTGCGTGGCGTCGTCACCGGCGTGTTCCGCGGCCCGCATACGCTCTGCGATCTCGGCTCGGGCGGAGGAGTCCGCCCCGAGCAGTTCCATCAGGAGCTTGGAGCCGGTGACGATGTTGTCCGCGGACGCGGCGAACATGTCGTAGAAGCTCGTCTCCCTGGGGGTCAGACGAAAGCGCACGTGTGGTCCTCGGGATGCTTTGGTTTCGGTCAGGCTGATGCTAGGCGCATCATCCGGCCACGGCTATCGGGCCATCCCCCAGTGTCGCCCATCGGGCACAGTGCTCGGCACGGGGGACCTTCGACCGGTCCACTACCCCGCGGAATTCGTTACGATATACCCACCTGGGGTATGTGTCCCCGCCCGTCCCGAGATGGAGGCCCGCGATGACGACGACCGAGGCCGGCGCCACGCACGGTTACCACCACCAGAAGGACGAGCACCTCAAGCGGCTGCGCCGGATCGAGGGCCAGATCCGGGGGCTCCAGCGGATGGTCGAGGAGGACACGTACTGCATCGACGTGCTCACCCAGGTCTCCGCTTCCACCAAGGCGCTGCAGTCCTTCGCGCTCCAGCTGCTGGAGGAGCACCTGCGGCACTGCGTCGCGGACGCGGCCCTCAAGGGCGGCGCGGAGATCGACGCGAAGGTGGACGAGGCGACGAAGGCCATCGGCCGACTGCTGCGCACCTGAGCCACCGGGCTAGGCGGCGGCTCCGCGCTCCTCGGTGACCCGGAGCACCTCGTCTATGCTCGCCAGGCTCAGCCGGTCCTCGGCGGCCGAGGCGGCGATGATCAGCTCGCCGCACAGCTCTATCTCGGCGAGGGCCACGTGGTCCTGCACCGCCGTACCGCCGACCGGAGCCACGCGCGTCACCTCATCCTCTCGGTCCTGCCTGCCGGTACCGGCTTCCTAGAGTAGGGATCGCGCCACGCGCCGCGCATGGCACGGACGGGCTAGTCCGCCGGGGCCCCCTGGCCCTCCGCCAGGCGGCCCGCGTAGATGTCGGCCTCGCGCGGGAGCGTCACGTCGACCCCGGTGCCGAA
The DNA here is from genome assembly GCF_002154615.1 of Streptomyces recifensis. NCBI lineage: Bacteria > Bacillati > Actinomycetota > Actinomycetes > Kitasatosporales > Streptomycetaceae > Streptomyces > Streptomyces recifensis. Next base: position 1,723 of record NZ_MUNH01000121.1, on the reverse strand, counting down.
GGCGTGCAGCAGGGTGGTGGAGGCCACCGCCACGGCCGCCGCCTGCCGTCCGTTGACGAAGCTGAAGCGCTGGCGGAGCTTGCGGATGCGGCCCTCGTCGTCCAGATACGCGTCGAACGGAACCTCGGCCGTGGCGAACCCTTTCGCCGCCGCCGCGAGCGGCGCCCGGTTGTCCACCGAGGCCGCGCGGGCCGCGCCCGCCAGATCGGCGGTGCCCCGGTAGTGCCGTACGGCGGTGCCGCCCACGCTGGTGCGGCCCACGTACGCCGCGGTACGGGTCCCGCGCAGCACCTCGGCGGCGGCGTACGGGTCGGTCGCGCCGCCGGTGACCAGGTTGCCGTCGGAGGCCGTGGCCGCCTCCATCCGCACCCACTTGTCGGCGGGCACGCCCGCGCCCCGGTTCTTCATGAACAGGGCTCCGGGGGCCAGGAGTTCGGTGATGGGCCGGTGCTCCGGGGTGCCGGTGGGGTCCGCCGGGAGGACCACGGTCAGTTCGCCGAGACGGCGCCGGAAGTCGTAGACGCCCCGGCCCCGGATGGTCACCCGGGTGCCGCCGGTGGCCATCTCCATGGAGGTGGTGGCGCGTGCGGTGCCCGCCGCGCGCAGGGTGTCGGCGGCCTGCCGGAGCACGGCCACCGGCTCGCCGCCCGCGCCGTTCACCCCCTCGGCGGCGACTCCGTCGCCGGAACAGCCCGAGGCGCCCGCCCCGAGCCCGACCGTGAGTCCCATGATCCCCACCGCGACGCCCGTCCTGCCCGCGCGCGTGTGCTGCCGCCGATCCATGGCCTGCCTTACCCCCAGCCGGTTATGTCCGTCACTGGCCCCCTGTCGTTCCGGTTAACGACGGGTAGGGAGTGCCGTCACGCGCTGACCGGCCCCGGAGGAGGCGGGAGGGGGCGCGCGAACGCCCCGGCGCGCGGCCGGTAGCGTGGCGCCGTGGCGTCTGAGGAGGGCCCCGAGGGGGCGCGGGAACACCGTACGGAGACGACCGAGCAGGGGCGCTTCTGCGTGGCGCGGTGCAGTTGCGGCTGGCGGGGTCCGGCCCGGCGGGCGCGCAGCCAGGCGCGGACGGATGCGGAGGGGCACCTCGGGGGAGCGTGAGCGCTGCGGTCTTTTTGTCCGCCCTTTCAGTGGTGTTCGAGCCGCTGGGTGAGGGCGTCGAGCAGGTCGCGGTCCCGGGGGTGGCTGATCCTGGTACGCGCGTCGGCGGGCGCCAGCCACACCACCTGGTCCACTTCGGAGTTGGGCACGAACGCCCCGGAGACGGCCTCGGCGGCCCAGTACCGCACCTGCTTGGGGCGCCCGTCGACCGGATACCGCAGGGTCGGCAGCTCGGCCCCCAGCTCGGCCGCGAACCCCGTCTCCTCCCCGACCTCCCGCACGGCGGCAGCCGCCGCGGACTCCCCGCGCTTGAGCTTGCCCTTGGGATGCGACCAGTCGTCGTACCGGGGCCGGTGCACGAGGCACACCTCCAGGGCACCGGTGCCGGGGGCCCGGCGCCACAGGACACAGCCGGCGGCACGGATGAGCTTGGGGAGCGCGTGGGGGCCGGTGGGCACGGGAGGCTCCTCGGGGTCAGGACTGCCAGGTCTGCTGGAAGGCGAATCTCGCGGCTTCGACCTCGTGGCGCTGGTCGGCGTGGAGGACGCCGAGGGCGTAGGCGGTGGCAGGGGCGATGCGGGGGGTGCGGGCGGCCTGGGCGGCTTCGGCGGCGGCCTCGGCG
>NZ_MUNH01000120.1:0-2638 GCF_002154615.1 Streptomyces recifensis | reverse complement strand
TCTCCGTGAATGTTTACCGGTAATCCGGTGCACACACACGAGAGCGGAACCACCGGAGGAATAGTCCGATGGTTCACAGCGTCCTCGCTGTGTTTTTTCAAAGGAACCTCGTCCCAGCAGATGCTGGAGACGGGGTATCAACATATCTGGCGTTGACTTTTAGCACGCTGTTGAGTTCTCAAGGAACGGTCGCTTCCTTTGTACTCACCCTCTCGGGCTTTCCTCCGGGCTTCCCTTCGGTGTTTCCGACTCTATCAGATCTTTTTCCGATCCGATTTCCTCGGTGCTTTCCAGTTCTTCGCTTTCGCGTTTCCCTTTCCGGCGGTTCCGACTCTATCAGATCCTTTCGGCGTCTGATTCCCAGTCAGAGGGGGTTGTCTTCCCGGCCCGCTGGGCCGTTCCGACGTCTCAAACCTTAGCGGATCATCCCCGGCAGTTCCTAATCGGGCCGCCGGTTCCCATTCGAATTGAATTCGGACGTGCCGAAAGCAATCCCAGGGGATGGTCGTACTGGTTGGTTTGAGGTTGCCGCTCCAGGCGACGAGGTGTCGCGGAGAACCGTTACGGCTCCGTGCAACCCGAAGAACTCTACGGACTCGCCGGGGGGCAGGTCAAGCCCCCCTGTCAAGATTTTTTCCAGCGGCCCTGGTCAGGCCGTCAGTCCAGGTCGGAGAGCCGGCCCTCTGCGTCGGGCTGGGCGTGCTCCACGCGACGGAGGAGCCGGGTGAGGACCTCTCCCAGTACGGAACGCTCCCCGGAGGTGAGGTCCTGGAGCAGGTCCTCCTCGAAGACCGTCGCCAGGCGCATCGCCTCGAGCCACTTCTCGCGGCCCTCGGTGGTCAGCTCCACGATGACACGGACACGGTTGGACTCGTCGCGCTCGCGGGTGACCAGGCCCTCGGCGACCATGCGGTCGATCCGGTGGGTCATGGCGGCCGGGGTGAGCCCGAGCCGCTTGGCCAGCTCGCCGGGGCCCATCCGGTAGGGGGCGCCGGCGAGCACCAGGGCCTTCAGTACTTCCCACTCCGCGTTGCTGATGCCCAGCTCGGAGGTCTGGCGGCTGTACGCCACGTTCATCCGGCGGTTCAGCCGGGACAGTGCCGACACGATCGCCTCGACCTGGGGGTCGAGGTCCTGGAACTCGCGCTGGTAGGCGGCGATCTGTTCTTCGAGTGTCGGCTCCGGGACGCCGGCGGTGTCGGCCATGGCAAGGAGTATGGCACGGGGTCTCTTTGCTTTGAAGTCCTTCGGCGTGTAGTCTTTAGCTTCGAACTTTAGCTTTGAAGTCTTCACTCCTAACTTGTGGAAGAGGTGAACGTGACCAGGGCGATGGGGGCGGCGATGCCCCGCATCCACGTGGGCAACGCGCTCAGCGCGTTCGGACTCGGCTTCACGGTCCCGTATCTGTATGTCTATGTGGCGCAGGTGCGTGGGCTGGGGGCCATGACGGCCGGGCTGGTGCTCGCCGTCTTCGCCGTGGCGGCGCTGATCGCGTTGCCGTTCGCCGGGCGGGCGATCGTCCGGCGCGGTCCGTTGCCCGTCCTGCTCGCTGCCCTGGTCCTGTCCGCGCTCGGCGCCCTGGGCCTGGGGCTGGCGGGCAGTGCGGTGTCCGTACTGCTGACCGCGGCCGCGCTCGGTGCCGGGCAGGCGGTGATGCAGCCCGCGCTGGCTACGATGATCGTGGACTGCTCGACCACCGCCACCCGGTCGCGGGCGTTCGCCATGCAGTTCTTCCTCCAGAACCTCGGTCTGGGCGTCGGCGGGCTCATAGGCGGCCACCTGGTCGACACGAGCCGCGCCTCCTCCTTCACCGTGCTGTTCACCATCGAGGCCACGATTTTCCTGCTGCTCGCCGTGCTGATGGCGACGGTGCGGATGCCGCGTGCGCCGCGCATCACCGACCTGCCCTCCGGCTCGGCCAAGGGCGGCTGGCGGCAGCTCGTGCAGAACCGGGCGATGGTCCAGCTCTGCCTGCTGGGCTTCGTGCTGTTCTTCGCCTGCTACGGACAGTTCGAGTCCGGTCTGAGCGCCTATGGCGTCGAGGCCGCCGGGATATCCACGTCCACGCTGGGCACCGCGCTCGCCGCCAACACGATGATGATCGTCGTGGCGCAGTTCGCCGTGCTGAAGCTGGTCGAGCGGCGGCGCCGGTCGCGGGTGATCGCGGTGGTCGGCCTGATCTGGACCGTGGCCTGGCTGGCGGCGGGCTACGCGGGCCTCGGACACGGCAGCCAGGAGATGGCCACGGCCGCGTTCGTCTCCACGTACGCGCTGTTCGGGCTCGGCGAGGCGATGCTGTCGCCGACCGTGGCGCCGCTGGTCGCCGATCTGGCGCCGGAGGGCATGGCGGGGCAGTACAACTCCGCGTTCGCGCTGGTCAAGCAGTTGGCGCTGGCGGTCGGGCCGGCCATCGGCGGGCCGCTGGGTGCCTCGCTGCACGCACCGTACATCGTGACGTTCGCGCTGTTCTCCGTGGCGATCAGTGTGCTGGCGGTGCGGCTGGGCCGTCGGCTGACGCCCGCCCAGGACCACCCGTGGGCCGCGCAGGCGAAGAGCCGGGTCGTGGCGCGGGGCGGTGCTCCGGCGGAGTCGGTCAGCGCATAGGAAGTACCTGCCTGCACGCGGAAGGGCCGGAAGC